>DATEPK010000126.1:0-11681 GCA_035273245.1 Thermoleophilaceae bacterium | reverse complement strand
GGCGGCCGCGCGGTGGTGGTGGGCTTCACCGGCGGCTCAATTCCCGAGGTCAAGGTGAACAGGCTCTTGCTGAACAACCTCGAGGTGGTGGGCGCCGGCTGGGGCGCCTACGTGCTGAGCAAGCCCGACTTCACGCGGATGCTGGCCGACGAGCTCGACGAGATGATCCGCGCCGGGCACGTCCGGCCGATCGTCGGCAGCCGCTTCCCGCTCGAACAGGCGGGCGAAGCCATGCGCCTCATCGAGGAGCGCGGCGCGCTCGGCAAGGTCGTGCTGGACGTCGCCGAGTAGTCCCCTTCCGCTCCGCCCGCGCCTGAGCACCTCTTTGCGTTGCCCCGCCGATTCGGCAACAAAGTTGAACCCCCGGCAACGGATTTGCTCCGGGAACAAATTCGTTGTCAACAAATTTGACCCCCCGTCAAAAAAGTTGACCCGGGGTCAAATTCTTTGACGAATCGGCGGGGCGGCAAAAAGGGGCCGCGCGGCCGGCGAGCCGGTGGGCCGGGCCGCGGACCTACTCGTACGAGAGCGCTTCGAGCGGGCGCAGCCGCGCGGCTCGGCGAGCCGGGAAGATCGCGGCCAGGAGGCCGACGATGACGGCGGCGATGATG
This sequence comes from Thermoleophilaceae bacterium, assembly GCA_035273245.1. GTDB lineage: Bacteria > Actinomycetota > Thermoleophilia > Solirubrobacterales > Thermoleophilaceae > JAICJR01. Next base: position 11,070 of record DATEPK010000126.1, on the reverse strand, counting down.
AAGGCGATCAGCGAGCCGACCGGGATGGTGAAGTTGATGTTCTTCACCCGGGCGGCTAGAAGCGCGCCGAGCACGAGGCCGAGGCCGATGCCGGTGACGGTTCCGATCAGCGCGGTGACCACGCTCTCGTAGCGGATCATCCGCCGCGTCTGGCGCCGCGTCATCCCGACGGCGCGCAGCATCCCGATCTCGCGCGTGCGCTCGAACACTGAGAGCACCAACGTATTCACGATCCCGAACAGGCTCACGATGATGGAAAGCGCGAGCAGCACGTAGAGCACGTTCAGCGTGCTCTTCAGCCCCGAGATCTGGTTGTCGATGAACTTCTGCCGGTTCTGCACCTTCGCGTTGGGGAATCCCTTCAAGGTCTGCTCGAGCGCAGCTTGGTTGGCGGCGGACTCGCCGCCCCGCATGTTGATGAACGTGAAGAGGTTCTGCGGCTGCTGGTAGGAGCGGTCGAAGAGTGCGCTCGACACGGTGATCGGGCCGAACGGCGAGCCGCCGGCGGGCGGCTTGAACACGCCCCTGATCACCACGTGGATGGTGTCGCCGGTGGGCGTCTCGAAGGAAACGGGCGAACCGACGTGCAGGTGGTGCTTCTTCGCGTAGCCGTCATCCGTGAAGGCGCCGTTCGATCCGAGCGACCCCAGGACCGCTTGCGAGCCCGCCTTCCACTTGAGCGCGAGCGTCTGGCCGATCGTGGGGTCGACGCCCGAGAGCTGGTCCACCTTGCCGAAGATCTTCGCGTCGCCGCCGCGGACGCTCGCGGCGGTGGTGAGCCCGGGCGTCTGCTGCACCGTTTTGCCGACCACGCGCGGCAGCAACGAGAAGTTGTTCTGCGCGGTGACCACGTAGTCGCCCTTGAACAGCGCGTCCACCGCTCCCTTGAAGTTGGAGATGATCCCCGCGGCAAGGATCGCCACGAGCGTGACAAGCGCCAGGCCGATCATCAGCGCGGACGCGGTGGAGGCCGTGCGCTGTGGATTACGCCGGGCGTTCTCGCGGGCGATGCGCCCCACCGCTCCGCCGATCCGGACCGCCGGCCAGCCGAGCACCTGCGCCAGGGACGGGACCCAGCGGGCCGACAGGAGCGCCACCCCCACGAAGATCATGAGCGCGCCGATGCCCATCCAGCCCAGGACTCCACCCGTGCCGAGTCCGGGTGCGAACAGGCCGTAGATGAGGGCGGCGAACCCGATCAGCGTGAGTCCTGCCGAGCGGATGAGCCTGCGCCGCGGCGTGCTGGTCTCGGGGATCGTCGCGCCCTCGCGCACCGCATCGATCGGCTGGACCCGGGTCGCGCGCACCGCGGGCCGCAGGCTGGCCGCCACAGTCACGAGCACGCCCACGAGGATTGCCACCACCGCCGTGCGGCTCTTGAACACGATGCCGCTGTTGGGCAGCGTGAAGCCGACCGAGTCGAAGAGCGAGAACAGCCCCTTCGCGAGGAGGAAGCCAACGAACAGGCCGACCACCGCGGCGAGGAAGCCGACCACCAGCGCCTCGATCAGCACCGTTCGCAGAATCTGCCTGCGGCTCGCCCCGAGCGTGCGGAGCGTGGCGAACTCGCGCGTTCGCTGCGCGATGGTGATCGACAGCGAGTTGGCGATCACGAAGCTGCCCACGAACAGGGCGATGCCCGCGAAGGCGAGCAGGAACGTCTTGAAGAAGGTGAGGAAGCTGTTCGTCGCGTTCGCGGACTTCTTCGCCTGTTGCGTGCCCGTACGCACCTGTGTGTCACGCGGAAGGATGGGTTTGATCTGCGCGACCAGCCGCTGTGGAGACACCCCCGGGCGGGCGGCCACGCGGATGTCGTCGAGCTTGCCGCGCTTGTCGAAGAGCGCCTGCGCCGTGTTGATGTCGAAGCCCGCGAGCGTCGCGCCGCCGAGCGATCCGGCCGAGCCGAACTTCACGAGGCCCGAGACGCGCATCTGCTTCACGGGTCCCAGCGCCTGCACGCCGATCGTGTCGCCCACGCGGATGTTCTTCTTGTTTGCGGTGCCGGTGTCCACCACCAGCTCGTTCGGCCCTGGCCAGGCGCCCCTCGAGAGCTTCAGTGAGGAGAACTGTGGATATTTCGGGTCCACGCTGAAGCCGAGGTTGGGGGCTCCGCCGAACGCGATCGCCTTTCCGTTCTTCACGAGATGCGGCTCGCCGGACACGCCGCCGATCGCCGCCTTGACGTCGGGCAACGCGCGCACGCGGGCGAGGAGGGATTGCTCGAAGGACGGGGTGTTGGCCCCGCCGCCCGCGTTGCTGGCGTTCGTGTCGATCGCGTTGCGCCCGGTGATCGTCGCGTCCGTGCCGCGGTAGACGTTCTGGAAGATCGAATCGAACGCCTTCGTGATCGAGTCCGTGAGCACGTAGGTGCCGCTCACGAGTGCGACGCCGAGCACGATGGCGAAGGCGGTGAGCACGGAGCGCAGCTTGCGCGTGAACAGTCCACGGAGCGCGAAGCGGGTCATCGCGCGGTGAGCTCCTTCATCGCGCCGATGATGTCGTCGGCGTTCGGGCCCACCAGCTCCCGCACGAGGCGGCCGTCCTCGAGGAAGAGAACGCGGTCCGCCACAGCGGCGGCGTACGGATCGTGCGTGACCATCACCACCGTCTGGCCGGCCTCGTCGACGGAGCGGCGGATCAGGTCGAGGATCTCCGTGCCGGCCGCGGAGTCGAGGTTGCCGGTGGGCTCGTCCGCGAACAGCACCGTGGGTTGACTCATCAACGCGCGCGCTATCGCCACACGCTGCTGCTGGCCGCCCGAGAGCTCGGACGGGCGGTGGCTGAGCCTGTCCCCGAGGTGCGTCTGCTCGATCACCTGGTTGAACCACGAGGGCTCGGGCTGCCGTCCCGCGATGGCGAGGGGCAGCTCGATGTTCTCGCGCGCATCGAGCATCGGGAGCAGGTTGAAGAACTGGAAGACGAAGCCGATGTGGTCGCGGCGCAGCCTCGTGAGATCGTCGTCGTCCAGCTTGGTGATGTCCGTGCCGTCGATCTCGACGCTCCCCGACGTGGGCCTGTCGAGCCCGGCGAGTATGTGCATCAGCGTGGACTTTCCGGAGCCGGAGGGCCCCATCACCGCTGTGAGCTTTCCGCCCTCGATCGACACGTCGACGTCGCGCAGGGCGTCGACGGCGGCGTCTCCCTCGCCATAGCGGCGGGAGACGCCGTGGGCCACGAGTACCGCACCGTTTTGGGCCATGGCCCCGAGATTAGCCATTCTGGCGCAACGGCATTGGTCAGCAGGAGTTGAATTTGCACGTATGAGAGCTCATCTGCCGTTTCCCCACGCGGCCGCGACGCTCGCCGCCGCCGCGACCTTCGCCATAACAGGGTCCGCAGCCGCGAATGTGCCGCTCACCCAAATCAGCAGCGACACGTTCACGAACAGCACCAGTCAGCACGCCACGGAGGTGGAACCCGACACCTTCGCGAGCGGCTCGACGGTGCTCTCCGCCTTCCAGGTCGGCCGCTTCTTCAGCGGCGGCGCAACCGATATCGGGTTCGCACGCTCCACCGACGGTGGGACCACCTGGACGCACGGCTCGATGCCCGGTCTCACCGCCACCTCCGGCATTCCCGGATCCACCGGAGCCGCGTTCGAGCGCGTTAGCGACGCGTCGACGGCATTCGACGCAAAGCACGGGACCTGGCTCGTGTCGAGCATCCCGCTCGAGGCCGGCAGCCTCGACGTTCCGACCGTTTTCATCAACCGTTCCACCGACGGCGCCACCTGGTCGGACCCGGCGTCGATTCCGCCACCCGCCATCCCCGCGACCAAAGTGAATCTCGACAAGAACTGGACCACCTGCGACAACACGACGACGAGCCCGTTCTACGGCAACTGCTACACGGAGTTCGACAACTTCGGCCAGGGCGACCTCGAGTACATGAGCACGTCCAGCGACGGCGGGGTCACATGGAGCACTCCGCTGCCGACGGCGGGCAACGACAAGGGCATCGGCGGGCAGCCGCTGGTGCAGCCGAACGGAAACGTGATCGTGCCGTTCGAGGCCCTCAACGGGAAGATGCAGGCGTTCAGCTCGACCAACGGCGGCGCCTCGTGGAACCGCGCGGTCACGATCTCCGACATCCGCTTCCACGACAACACCGGCGGGCTGCGCACGAGCCCGCTGCCGAGCGCGGAGATGGACAAGGCGGGAACGGTGTACGTGGCCTGGGAGGACTGCCGCTTCCGCAAGAACTGCACGTCGAACGACATCGTTCTCAGCACGTCCTCCGACGGGAGCTCGTGGAGCCCGGTGATGCGCGTGCCGATCGACGACGTGACGAGCGGCGCGGACCACTTCATCCCCGGACTGGCGGTCGACCGCAGCCAGACCGCCGGGCGCGTGGCGCTGTCGTACTACTTCTACCCGGACGCCACGTGCACGCCGGCCTGCCGGCTCGACGTGGGCTTCATCTCGTCGCCTGACGGCGGCGCGCACTGGGGTGCGCCCACACAGCTCGCCGGGCCGATGAGCCTGGCGGACATCGCCCAGACGTCGCAGGGCCCGATGACGGGCGACTACATCTCCACCTCGTTCTCAGGCAGGAAGGCGGTGCCCGTGTTCGCGGTCGGGCTGCCGCACAACGGCCCGTTCGACGAGGCGATGTACGCGCCCCAAACGCCGCTCAGCGTCGCCACGACGGGACAGGCCACCCGCACCGCCACGAGCAGCGGCGTGCAGGGCGGCGGCACCGGCACCGGCCCCGCACACCAGGCGATCCGGCGGGACTGACCAGTCAGAAGCCTGACTGAGGGCTGGCGAAATAAACGAATTCGTCAGACCATTCGCGTGAGCCGGGGCCCCGGGGGGCCCCGGCTCACTTATTCCGTCGACACGAAGACGTTCTTCAATTCGGTGTACGCGTCGAGCGCGTGCGGTCCGAGCTCGCGCCCGATGCCGGATTGCTTGAAGCCGCCGAACGGAGTGGTCACGCGAACGGACGTGTTCGAGTTCACCGAGAGCGCGCCGCTCTCGAGGCCGCGCGCCACGCGCAGCGCCCGCGCGCCGTTGCGTGTCCAGATGGAGCCCGACAGGCCGTAGATCGTGTCGTTGGCGATGCGCACGGCCTCCTCCTCGCTGTCGAACGGGATCACGGCCGCCACAGGGCCGAAGATCTCCTCGCGCGCCGCGCGGTCGTCGTTCGACACCGGGCACAGCACGGTGGGCGGGAACCAGTAGCCCGGCCCTTCGGGAGCGCTGCCGCGGATCGCCACCGGCGCTTCACCGTCGGCATATGAGGAAACCTTCTCGCGCTGGTCGGCCGAGATGAGCGGCCCCATCTGCGTGTCCGGGTCGAGTGGGTCGCCGACGCGCAACGAGTCCACTGCCTCCTCGAGCGCGTCCATGAAGCGGTCGAGCGCCGAGCGCTCAACGAGGATGCGCGAGCGCGCGCAGCAGTCCTGGCCGGCGTTGCCGAACACGGCGAGCGGCGCTGAGGCCGCGGCTCTGTCGAGGTCCGCGTCTGCGAACACGATGTTCGCGGACTTGCCGCCCAGCTCGAGCGTCACGCGCTTGATCGATTCAGAGGCGAGCGCTCCGATCCGGCGCCCCACCTCGGTGGATCCCGTGAACGCGATCTTGGCCACATCCGGGTGCTCGACCATGCGCTCGCCAACCACGCGGCCCGGCCCGACGACGACGTTGAACACGCCCTCGGGCAGCCCGGCCTCGAGCGCGATCTTCTCGAGCTCGAGCGCGGTCAACGGCGTGAGCTCCGCAGGCTTGAGGACCACCGTGTTGCCTGCTGCCAGCGCGGGCGCGAGCTTCCAGGAGGTAATGGCGATCGGGAAGTTCCACGGCGTGATCAGCCCCACCACGCCGAGCGGCTCGCGGAAGGTGAGGTCCACGCCGCCTGCGACCGGGATCGTGTCGCCAAGCAGGCGTTCTGGCGCGCCGGAGTAGTAGAGGAAGGTGTCCACCACCATGCCCACCTCGCCACGGGCGTCCGAGATGGGCTTGCCCACGTTGCGCGCCTCGAGCTCGGCGAGTTCCTCGGCGTGCTGCTCGATGGCGGCGGCCATGCGGCGCAGCAGCTTCGCCCGGTCGCCCGGCGTCACGTCGCGCCATGCCGGGAAGGCGGTCTTTGCGCGATCGATCGCGGCGTCGGCGTCGTCGGCTCCGGCGTGCGGGAGCTCGGCGAGCACCTGCTCCGTAGCCGGCTCGATTACCTGCAGGGTCTGGGCCATGGCTCCTCCAAAGGTCTGGCTACGAGTCCTTTATGATCGCGCATGTGGAGCGTAACCGCAGGCCGGTGGTCGGAATCTGCGCCGTGCACGAACGCGCGCGCTGGTCATTCTGGGATCAGCCCGCTCACCTCGTGGCCGACTCGTACGTGGCCTCGGTGCAGCGCGCGGGAGCGATCGCACTCGTCCTGCCCGTGGACGAGGAGGCGCCGGTCGAGCTGCTCGACCGGATCGACGCCCTTCTGCTCATTGGAGGCGCGGACATCGACCCGTCGGTTTACGGCGCGGCGCGCGACCAGCTCACGGAGTCCACATATCCCGACCGCGACGAGTTCGAGATCGCGATGCTCCGCGGCGCCATCGAGCGCGGCATGCCGGTGCTGGGCATCTGCCGCGGCATGCAGGTCCTCAACGTGGCGCTGGGCGGCACGCTCGTTCAGCACATCCCGGAGGTGGACGGCGTGGCGCCGCACCGGCGTGCGGTGGGCACGTTCGACGGCACGGATCACCTGGTGGAGCTCGAACCGGACTCTCTCGCGGCGCGCGCGGCGGGCGAGGAGATGCACGTCGCGCGCTGTCACCACCATCAGGCGGTGGGCGAGCTGGGCGAGGGACTCGTGGTCACCGGCCGGGCGCAGCAGGACGGCATGATCGAGGCGATCGAGCTGGCCGGCGGCGCGTGGGTGCTCGGCGTCCAGTGGCATCCCGAGGCCGACGAGCGCAGCCGCCTGTTCGCCTCCCTCACCGAAGCGGCAAGGTCGGCGTCTAAGGCTGGTTGACACGCCCCGGGCCCGGTGCTGTATACAAGGGCTAACTGAGGAGAGGGGGACGTTCTGGCCACGTCGACACCCATAGCCGGCGCATTTCCGAGCCCGTACGAGATCGAGACTCCGCCGGGCTGCGAGGGCTGGGAAGAGATGTACCCGTACTACGCCGTGTTCGACGACGCGCGGCGCGACGCGGATGAGAAGCGCTTCTGGTTCTGGAACTCGATGCACTTCCCGGTGCCGATGCCGGCGTTCGACGTGCAATGCATCGACAGCCCGTACCAGGCGGTGGGCGCGTGGCAGAACCGCGTGTTCGCGGTGCCGCCGGCGATGGGGATCGACTACCGGGTGGTCAACGGCTACGTCTACATCTCGGGCAACCCGGTCACGGACCCGGAGAAGATGGCCGAGCGCGCGGAGTTCTTCCAGCGCCGGGCGAGCTACTACTTCGAGAACTGGTCCGAGCTGTACGAGCAGTGGAAGGACCGCGTGCGCGCGCTGATCGACGAGGTGACGAATCTTGCCGTGCCGGAGCTGCCCGAATACGAGCCCGACGAGGTGATGCAGGGCGAGCGCAACACCGCCTTCGTCGACGTTCTCGACGCCTACCAGCGCTGCCTCCGGCTGGGCGACCTGATGTGGCAGCGCCACTTCGAGTTCCTGCTGCTCGGCTACGGCGCGTACGCCACGTTCGCCGAGCACTGCAAGGCCAACCTGCCGGACATCCCGGACCAGCACATCGCGCAGATGGTCGCGGGGATCGACGTGCTGCTTTTCAGGCCGGACGCCGAGCTGCGCCGCCTCGCGCGCCTTGCGATCGACACGGGCGTGGACGGCGCGTTCGTTGAGGGCCGCACGCCGGACGAGATCGATGCGGAGCTGTCGCAGAGCGACGCCGGCAAGAAGTGGCTCGAGGAGCTCGAGCAGGTGAAGGACCCGTGGTTCAACATGGCCACCGGCGACGGCCTCTACCACTACTACCGCTCCTGGCTCGACGACCCGAGCATCCCGTACGCGTCGCTGATCGGGCATGTGAACGCGATCAAGGCCGGCGAGCAGGTGGACCGCCCGACCGAGGAGATCCAGCGCGAGCGCGACCGGCTCGCCGAGGAGTACGGTGCGCTGCTCGACGAGGGCGCGCGGCAGACGTTCGACGAGCTGCTCGGCCTGTCGCGCACCGTGTTCCCGTACGTGGAGGAGCACAAGTTCTTCTGCGACTACTGGTTCCTCACACGCTGGTGGAACAAGCTGCGCGAGTTCGGCGAGCTCTTGGCGCGGCACGAGTTCCTGGCGGACGCGGAGGACATCTTCCAGCTCGGCCGCCACGAGGTGATGAGCGCGCTCGACGAGCTCGTGCTCTGCTGGGCCACCGGCGGGGCGCCGCGCGGGCCGAGCTTCTGGCCGCCGATCGTGGAACGGCGCAAGGAGCTGCTCGCCAAGCTGGCGGATTGGACGCCTCCGCCCGCGCTTGGCGTGGCACCCGAGGTGGTCACCGATCCGATGACGATCATGCTCTGGGGCGTGACCACCCAGCGCGTGCAGGAGTGGGCGCGCTCGCAGGATCCGGCGGCCACCGAGGTGGTTGGCGCGCCGGCGTCGCCCGGCATCATGGAGGGACCGGCGCGCGTGATCCGCACGATCGACGAGCTGGCCGACGTCCGCGAGGGCGAGATCCTCGTCACGGGATCGACGTCGCCGGCGTGGGCGCCGATCTTCTCGAAGATCAAGGCCACGGTCACCGACGTGGGCGGCGTGATGTCGCACGCGGCGATCGTGTGCCGCGAGTACGGCCTGCCTGCGGTCGTGGGAACGGGCCGCGCAACCTCGCTGATCCGCACGGGCCAGATGATCCGCGTGGACGGCACGGCCGGCGTGGTGTCGATCATCGACGGCGGGGCGGGCTGAGCGACAGCGTGGCCGCCGAGCTCACACGTTCGCTCGCTGAGCTGCGGCAGGCGGACACCGACTCGTTCGGCGGCAAGAGCTCGACGCTCGGCGAGCTGATCGCGGCGGAGATCCCGGTGCCGCCCGGGTTTGCCGTGTCGTGCGAGGCGTTCCGGCTGTTCGTTCGGGAGGCCGGGCTCGGCGATGTGATCGCGCATGCCCTGGAGCGCGCCTCCTCGGGCGATGTGGACGCGGTGAATCGCGCTTCGCACTCGATCAGCGAGGCCATGCACTCGGCGCCGATGCCGGCGGCGGTTCGCTCTGAGATCGAGGAGCGCTACGCCGCGCTCGGCGACGGCGTGCCGGTGGCCGTGCGCTCGAGCGCGCTCGGCGAGGACAGTCAGGAGGCCACCTTCGCCGGCCAACAGGAGACGTATCTCTGGATCCGCGGCGCCGACCACGTATGCGACGCCGTGCGCGACTGCTGGGTGAGCCTCTACAGCCCGCCGGCGATCTCCTACCGCGCGCGCCTCGGCTCCTCTTCTGACGAAGCCGCGATGGGCGTGACCGTGCAGGAGATGGTCGACGCCGAGGTGTCGGGCGTGATGTTCACCTGCAACCCGGTGAGCGGCGATCCGAGCATGATCGCCATCAACGCTTCGTGGGGTCTTGGGCTGGCCGTGGTCGGCGGCGAGGTGACGCCAGACGACTACCTCGTGAGCAAGGTCACGCGCGAAGTCGTGCGCCAGAAGGTGAGCTCGAAGACCGTGGAGTACGTGCCGGGCGAGGGCGGAGCGGTGTGCGTCGACGTGCCTGGGGAACGACGGGACGCCGCCTGTCTCGACGAAGCCGCGATCGCAGAGCTGGTGGACGTCGGCAAGCGCGTGGAGCGCTACTTCGGCTCGCGGCAGGACATCGAGTGGGCGATCGCGCGCGGCGACGGCGAGCTCTTCATCGTCCAGTCGCGGCCGGTCACCGGCGCACCGCTGAAGAAGCAGGAGACGAGGCCCACCTCGGCGATATCGCTGGTGATGAGCACCTTCGGCGCGGACAAGAAGCAATAACGATGGCGCTGAGCGACGACGACGTCCGCGAGATCCTCCGGCTGATCGACGAGTCGGATCTCGACGAGCTCCTGATCGAGACCGACGGCTTCAAACTGCACGTGCTGCGCGGGAGGCCACAGGCCACAGGCCACAGGCCACAGGCTGAAACTCGAAACCCGACACCCGAAACCCCGAGCGCCAACGGCGCGACGATTGACGCCCCGATGCTTGGCACCTTCTACAGGGCTGAGGCGCCTGGGGCAGCGCCGTTCGTAGATGTCGGCGCGAAGGTCTCTCCAGACACGACTGTCTGCCTGATCGAAGTGATGAAGATGATGAACTCGATTCCCGCGGGCGTGGAGGGGACGATCGCCGAGGTCTGCGCGGAGAACGCCGCGCTCGTGGAGTACGGGCAGCCGCTGTTCCGGGTCGAGCCCGCTTGATGGCGATCGCCCGGGTGTTCATCGCCAACCGCGGCGAGATCGCGGTGCGCATCGTGCGCGGCTGCCGCGCGCTCGGGCTCGAGTGCGTGGTGGGGGCGTCAGAGGTGGACATGGACGGGCTCGCGGCCGAGCTGGCGGACCGCGTGGTGTGCATCGGGCCCGCGCCCGCGAGCGAGAGCTACCTGCGCCCGGAGCTGGTGGTGCAGGCGGCGCTCGGCACGGGGTGCGACGCGATCCATCCCGGTTACGGCTTCCTCTCGGAGAACCCGCGGCTACCCGCGCTCGCGCGCGAGCACGGCATCCGTTTCGTCGGGCCGCCGCCGGAGGCGATGGAGCTGGCGGGAGACAAGCTCCGCGCGCGCGAGGTGGCGATCGAGGCGGGGCTGCCGGTCGTGCCGGGCGGCGAGGTGGGCACGTTCACGGAGGCCGAAGCGTTCGCGGCGGACTCCGGCTTTCCGGTCCTGCTGAAGGCCGCGGGGGGAGGCGGCGGGCGCGGCATCAAGCTCGCGCACGACGCCGACGAGCTGCAGCGCCTGTTCGGAGTTGCGGTGGCTGAGGCGCGCTCGGCGTTCGGCGACGAGCGGCTGTACGTGGAGCGCTACGTGGCGGACGCGCGGCACGTGGAGGTGCAGGTGGCGGCGGACGATCACGGTGCCGTGGTTCACCTCGGCGAGCGCGACTGCTCGGTGCAGCGCCGCTACCAGAAGCTGATCGAGGAGGCGCCCGCGCCGTTCCTCTCT
>DATEPK010000125.1:0-5598 GCA_035273245.1 Thermoleophilaceae bacterium | reverse complement strand
CGCTCACCACCACGCCGTTCTCCACCTCGAGGCCGGAGGACTGAGCGAGCTGCACGCGCGGTGTCACCCCCACGCCGACCACCACGAAGTCGGACTCGATCGCGGTGCCATCGGAGAGCACCACCCGCTCGACGCTGGCCGAGCCCTCGAAGCGGTCGAGCGCCACGCCGCCGCGGAAGTCAACGCCATGGTCCACGTGGATGTCGCGGTAGACGGCGCCGAGCTCGCGGCCGAGTACCCGCTCGAGCGGCACCTCGGTCATCTCGACGAGCGTGACGTCGAGGCCCTTCATGCGGGCGGAAGCGGCCACCTCGGCGCCGATCCAGCCGGCGCCGATCACGACCAGATGCCCGGAGCCGGCGTCGAGCCGAGCGCGGAGAAGGTCCGAGTCCTCTACGTCGCGGAGGTAGTAGATCCCGTCGAGGTCGTGCCCGGCTACGTCCAGCTTCCGCGGCGTGGCGCCCGTCGCCAGGAGCAGTCGGTCGAAGGCAATGCGATCACCGGAGTCGAGCACGGCCTCTCCTGCCGCCGCATCGATAGCGGCAGCTGACGTTCGTAGTAGCAGCTCGATCTCGTTCTTCTCATAGAAGCCGTCTTCGTGTACGTAGACTTTCTCTCGCCCGGCCTCTCCGCGCAAGTACTCCTTCGACAGCGGCGGCCTCTCGTACGGCCGCTCGGACTCGGCCCCGAGCAGCACAATGCGCCCGTCGAAGCCCTCCGCCCGAAGGGTCTCCGCCGCCTTCGCGCCGGCGAAACCGGCTCCTACGATCACGAATGTCTGCTGCTTCATCGGGTCTCCTTCAGGGTGGTGAGGGCGAGAAATTCCTGCCGCGTGCGCGGGTCCTCCCGCACGAGGCCGTGAAGAGCTGAGGTGACGGTGCGCGAGCCGGCCTTCTGCACCCCGCGCAGGGACATGCAGAGGTGCTCGGCCTCGATCACCACGCCGACTCCCTTGGGCGCGAGATTGGTCTGGAGCCAGTCCGCCACCTGGCGTGTGAGGCGCTCCTGCACCTGCAGGTCGCGCGCGAAAAGCTCGACCACGCGCGCGAGCTTGGACAGTCCCATGATGCGGTCGCCCGGCAGATACGCCACGTGCGCCACGCCGTGGAACGGCAGCATGTGGTGCATGCAGAGCGAGTGGAACGGGATGTCGCGCACGAGCACGAGCTCGTCGTAGCCCTCGTCGTTCGGGAACGTGGTGGGGTTGAACGGCTTGGGCGTGAGGAGCTCCGCATAGGCCTTGGCAACCCGCCGCGGCGTGTCGCGCAGTCCCTCGTGCTCGAGATCGGCCCCGAGCGCCACCAGCAGGTCGGCAGCCGCGGCCTCGGCGGCGTCGAGGTCGATGGTCGGAACGACGTGGAGAATCGGTGTCGGTTCAGCAGTCATTGTCATTGAGCAAGCACGGCGGTACACCGGCGCCGTTCCGGGTCGTGAGTTCGGTCTGTCACCCGCAGGTCCGAGCCGCAGCCCGCGAGCACGCCTTCCGTGACGGCGGCCGCGAGGTTGCAGACCAGCTCGGGACTGTCCGGCAGCACCAGGCGGCAAGGGCAGGCCGACAGGATCAGCTCATTGCCGTCGAGCCGGGCGTCGAAGCCCAGGCGCCCGAGCGCGGCGGGGAGCACGCGCTCGAGCTCCTGAGTCCCTGGTCGCCCGGCCAGGTATCGCCCCCAGTCCTCGCCGAGCCGGTGAAGCTGCGAGGGCGTCTGATCGCTCCGCGCCACCGCCGCGGCCAGCAGCTCGGCGAGGCCGAGGAAGTCGGAAGCTGGAAAGGTGAAACCGTCCGCCAGGCGGTAGCGAAGCGGCGGGCGGCCGCGTCCCGACGCGGTGCCCGGCTCCGCCTGCAGCGCGCCCTCCTCCTCCAGCGCCGCCACATGCGAGCGGGCCGTGTTGAGGTGAACGCCTGCCGCCTCGGCCAGCTCGGGTAGCGTGGCCGCGCCATCCGCGGCGCGCTCCACGATCGCTCGCCTGACCGGGTGCCAAATTCCTGACATGCGGGCAGATTAACACACAGAAAGTTGTATGTAAATACCACCCGCAGAATTCCCGCTGAGCGCGGACGCGTGTTCGAGTTTCTCTCCGACCTCGAAAACCACTGGCTGCTGGCCGACGGCGCCATCTCCGTGATCCACGTGGAGCCCGGCGACGGCGGGCGTGTGCGCATGCGCGGCCCACTCGGCGTTCACCGCACAGCCGTCACGAGCCTCGAGCGGCTCGAGGCTCCGCGCCTGATCGCCGGCACCGCGGAGGTGGGCCCGCGCACCCGCGCACACGTGACCTGGCACCTGGAGCCCGACGGCGATGGCGGAACACACGTCACGCTCTCCGCACGGGTGGAGCGGGCCGCGCCGCTCGACCGTCTGCTGCTCGCGGCCGGCGGCCGCGCATGGCTCGAGTCGCGCTTCCAGCGCATCCTCGCTACGCTCGAAGAGAGGTTCGAGCAATGAGCGACTCAACAATTCAGCAGCTCATCCGCTGGGAGGAGAACGGCGCGGAATGGCGCGCTGTGCACGTGTCCGACCAGCGCGCGATCGTCGACCTCTGCACCTGCTACGGCGAGCCGGTCGACCAGATCGAGTCGACCGACCCTGACGTGATCGCCTGGCTGCGCGAGCGCGCTACCTCTTCCGCTTGAGCGTGACCTTCGTGCTCCGGCCGCCGATTGTGGCCACCGCCTTCAGCGTCCTGTGGCGGCGGATGAGCTTCACGGCCTTCTTCGACAGCTTCACCTTCACGCGCTTCGTCTGACCGGGCGCGATCGAGTACCGCGCGGCACCGAGCTTGAGCTTGCGCTTCCTCGCCTTCGCTGACACAGCCTTGGCGGTGCGAAGGGTGATCGAGCCGACGCAGCTCGTCGTGCCCTGACACCGCACAGGCATCGTTACGAAGCGGCCACTCACGGTGAACACGTGCCGGCGAAGCGCCGCGACGGCCGAAGCCGGGGGCGGCGACGTGAGTGGCGGCGGCGCGATCACGGGCGGCGCCGGCGGCGCTGATACACCAGTCACTCTGGCGATCTTGTTCGCCTGCTCGAGGGTCGCCCAGAGGGTGTCGTTCGCTCCCTTGGCGAGGAAGCGCGCCCCCGCGGGGAGCGTGATCGGCTCGGTGAGGACGCCGTCGGGCGTCAGCCGGCGGATCTTGCTGGCGCCGAAGTTCGCGATCCAGTACGCCCCGTCGTTGCCGAAGACGACCCCGATCGGGTCGCCGAGTCCATTCGGCATGTTCGTGAACTGGACGTTCCCGGAGGAGTCGACGCGACCCACCCTCTGCGGTGTGGTGATCGACTGCGTGAACAGCATCTGGCCCGGCGGGCCCGCGGCGATCCGGCTCTGATTGAGCGCGCCGCTCGTGCTGATCGGCGTGCCGACGACCGTTCCATTCGTGCTGAACCGGACGATGGCGCTGTTGTCCCCGTTGTTGTCGAGGATCCACAGGTTGCCGTCGCTGCCCGCTGCGATTCCCTGAGGATCGGTGCCGCTGAGGATCGAGGCGTGGGGAACGTCGCCCCCGCCGGGGTTGCCCGGCGGCACCATGATCACCAGGCCGCCGCTCGCGGTCCACAGGTTTCCGTCCGGACCCGTCGTGATGTCGCTTGGCCCACCGATGTTGTTGTCCGTGAACTTCTGCGCCGAGGCCGGGTTGGCCGGCGGGATCTTCACCACCGAGTTGATCCCTGTGGCCCACACGTTTCCGTCGGGCCCCGCGGTGATCCCCTTCAGCTGCACGTCGCCCGGAGAGTCGAACTCGGTGACCGTGCCGTCCGGCGTGATCTTCCCGAACTCCTTGCCCGCACTGGACGTGATCAACGTGAACCAGACGTTGCCGTCGGGGCCAGTGGCGATCTCTCCTGGGTTGCCGCTCACGTCGAAGGTGCCGGCGAGCGCCGGATCGGCGTGGGCGGAGGGCGCTTGAAGGGCGAGCGCGATCAGCGCCGCGGCCAGGGCCAGTGGCTTGCGGGGCATTGCGGGTCCTTATGTCGGGGTCCGAGTTCGGACGTTAACGGGACTGCTCGTGCCAGTCCACCGGGCCGGCGGTGAGCAGGTGGCTCGTGAGAGGGCGGCCGAGCACGTCTCTCACCGCTCTGGAAGCGGCAAGGAGCTTCTCCAGGTCGATCCCCGTTTCGTGACCCATCTCATGCAGCATCGAGACGAGGTCCTCGGTGGCGATGTTGCCGGTCGCGCCCTTCGGCACCGGGCAGCCGCCGAGCTCGCCAAACGAGGACTCGAACGAACGCACGCCGGAGTCGAGCGCCGCGAGCACGTTGGCGAGGCCCTGCCCGCGCGTGTTGTGGAAGTGGGCGGTGAGCTCGACGCCGTCGAGACGCTTGAACGCGGCCTCGAAGAACTCGCGGACCTGGAGCGGATTGGCCATGCCGGTGGTGTCGCCGAACGCCACCTCCTCGCAGCCGGCGGCGGCGAGGCGCTCCGCGATCTCGAACACGCGCTCCCGCGGAACCTTCCCCTCATAGGGGCAGCCGAAGGACACGCTGATCACGCCCTCGCAGCGCAGCCCCTCCTCGCGCGCGCGTGAGACAACGCGCTCGAGCCCCGACAAAGACTCCTCCACCGAGCGGTTCACGTTCGCGCGGTTGTGCGACTCGGAAGCGGACAGGAAAAGGTTCACCTCGTCGAACTTGTCCCGCAGCGCGAGCGCGTTCTCGAGCCCCTTCTCGTTGGGGATGAGAACCGTCACCGACACGTCGTCGGGAATGTCCGCCGCGCGCAGCACCTCGGCCCCGTCGGCGAGCTGCGGGATCACGTCGGCGCGCACGAAGCTCGTCACCTCGAGGCGCTTCAGTCCCGTGCGCGCGAGCATCTCCACGAGCCGCACCTTGTCGGCCGTGGGGATGATCTCGGGCTCGTTCTGGAAGCCGTCGCGCGGCCCCACCTCGCGGATCAGCACCCGCTCTGCCATGGCTCAGATCATGGCAAGGCCGCCGGAGACGCCGAGCGCCTGACCGGTGACGAACGAGGCGTCGTCCGATGCGAGAAAGGTGATCGCCGCGGCCACCTCGTCAGGCTGGCCGAGCCGGCGGAGCACGGTCGATCCCACCATCACGTCCACGAGCTTCTGCCCCACCTCGCCGAGCGCCTCGGGAGCTGCCATGAGCAGCGGCGTCTCGATCGGGCCGGGCGCCACCGCGTTGCAGGTCACGCCGTAGCGCGCGGCCTCGCGCGCCACCGCCTTCGTGAACCCGATCACCCCGGCCTTGGCCGCGCTGTAGATGCCGGAGCCCGAAGAGCCCACGCGCCCGGCCTCGGACGCCACGTTCACGATCCGCCCGCGTCGGCGCTCCTGCATGCCGGGCAGGATTGCGTGCGTCACCGCGATCACGCCGCGCAGGTTCACCCCGAGCACGCGGTCCCACATCGCTTCGTCGGTATTCACGAAGAAGCCGAACTCGTCGTAGCCCGCGTTGTTCACGAGGATGTCGATCGGGCCGAGCTCGTCCTCCGCGGCCTTCACCGCGGCGGCGATCGCGGCGCTGTCACGCACGTCCATCTCGTACGGCATGCCGTTCACCTCGGCCGCGATCTCGCCGGCGCCGGAAGCGTTCATGTCGGTCACCGCCACGCGCGCGCCCTCGCCCGCCAGGCGCCT
>DATEPK010000124.1:0-7361 GCA_035273245.1 Thermoleophilaceae bacterium | reverse complement strand
CGTCGCCGGGTCCACCCCGGTCACGCGCGCGCCCCGCTCGGCGGCGATGAGCGCCGCGTTTCCGGTGCCGCAGCCCACGTCCACCACCCGCTCGCCTGCCGCGGGGGCGGCCGATGCCACCACCGCCTGCGCGGCCGGCATCAGCTGCTCGGCCGTTCGCTCGTAGGTGCCGAGGCCCCAATCGGGTGGCGTGCCGCTCATCGTGACCGTTAGCCTGACAGCCCGTGACCCGGCGCGAGCTCATACGCGACTTCGTACCGAGCTCGCCGCTCGTGCGACACCTCGGCATCCAGTTGCAGACGCTCGAGCCGGACCTCGCTGAGCTTCTGCTCCCCTACCGCGCCGAGCTCGCGACGATCGGCGACATCGTCCACGGCGGCGCGATAGCCACGCTGATAGACACGACCGCGATGGCCGCCGCCTGGGCGGACGACGAGGAGGTGCCCGAGGCCGCCACGGGCTCCACCGTGTCGATGACCGTCGACTACGTGGACGCCGCCCGCGGAGGCGATCTCCTCGCCACGGGGAAGCCTGTTCGCCGCGGCCGCAGCATCTGCTTCTGCGAGGTCACGGTCACCGAGCCTCCCGGCGGACGGGTGGTGGCACGCGGCTCGGCCGTCTACCGGTTCGCCTAGTTCGTGAGGAGAACGGCGTCGCGCCAGGGGTCGAGCGCGATGGCGGTGCCGTTGTCCGTGCTCAGCTCGGCGCCCGCGTCGCGCGCTTGAGCGGCCACGCGCTCGGCGTCCTCGGCGCTTGGCAGGACGACCTCGAACGAGCGCAGCCCGGTGGAGCCTTCGGGCGGCGGGGAGCCGCCCGCGCTCTCCCACGTGTTCAGCCCTATGTGGTGGTGATAGCCGCCCGCGGACACGAACA
Organism: Thermoleophilaceae bacterium; assembly: GCA_035273245.1. GTDB lineage: Bacteria > Actinomycetota > Thermoleophilia > Solirubrobacterales > Thermoleophilaceae > JAICJR01. The sequence continues at coordinate 6,488 of DATEPK010000124.1, read as the reverse complement.
GCGCGCCGGGGTAGGTGCGCACCATCACGTCGAAGCCGAGCGCTCCGGCGTAGAACGCCTCGGCGTCGTGCAGGTTCGCCACCTGCAGGTGGACGTGGCCGATGTGGGTGTCCGCCGGCATCAGCGGGGGCACGGGCTGCGCGCCGTCAACCTCGCCGAGCACTCCCTCGAGATCGAGCGGAAGCGTGGCCATCTGGATCACGCCCTCGTCGCTGCGCGGCCACTCGTCGCGCGGGCGGTCGCGATAGATCTCGATGCCGTTGCCCTCGGGATCGTTGAGGTAGAGCGCCTCGCTCACGAGGTGGTCCGACGCCCCGGTGAAGCGCCAGCCGTGCTCGACCACGCGGCGGAGCGCCTCGCCGAGGTCGGCCCGTGTGGGCACGAGCACGGCGAAGTGGTAGAGCCCGGTGCTGCCGTGTGGTCGCCGCGGCGCGTCGGGATCGCCCGTTAGCCGGAGGATCACGGGACCGCCATCCGGGCCGAGCCCGAGCGTGTTGCCCTCGCGCTCGAGAACGCGAAGACCCAGCGCCCCCTCATAGAAGGAGCGCTGGGCTTCAAGATCCGCGACGGTCAGGTGGACGGATCCGATGTGAGTCGCGGAAGGGAGCATCTGGCTGTTCAGCCTACGCGCCCTTGACCGCCGAGGCGGAGAGGAGCAGTGTCACGCCGTTGCTGACGAGCAGTCCGCCGCCGGCAAGCGCCTGGTTCCACTCGAGGCCGAACTCGCGGCGGTCGAGCTTCGCGCTGGCCTCGATGCCGACACGCTCGTTGCCCCACGGGTCGACCCCGCCGCCGGTGTACTCGCCGGTGAGCTCGATCGGCTTGGTCACGCCCTTGATCGTGATCTCCCCCGGGATGCGCACGGTGCTGTCCTCGCCGAGCTCGATCGAGTCCGCCTTGAAGGTGATCTGCGGGTGATCCTCGACGCCGAAGAAGTCGGAGGACGCGAGGTGCTCGTCGCGCTGCGCGTTGTGGGTGGTGACGCTCGACGCGTCGACCGTCCCGGTGACGCTCGCGCGCTCACCGTCGGACTCGATTGTGCCCTCGAACTGCGTGAACTGCCCGCGCACGGTCGCGATCCCCATGTGCTTGACCGTGAACTCGACGCTCGAATGCGAGGGGTCGATGTTCCAGGTGCCGGCGGGAATCGAGGTGGTGGCGCTTGCTGCGGTGGTGGTCATTTGAGGCTCCCTTGGTGAAAACGGTTGATCTGTCAACTACTGTAGCTACAAGATGTTGAGTTGTCAACTATTGACAGATCAACTGTCGCAGGGCGCAGGTCGCAGGGCCTGTGGCCTGTGGCCTGTGGCCTGTGGCCTACTCGACGGAGCAGCTGCCCTCGCCGGCTGCGCCTGGCAGGCGGCTCAGGAGCTCGGCGAGCTGCGCGACTTCGTCCTCCGAGAAGTGGCGCAGGAAGGCGGCGCGGATGCCGTCGATGTGCGTGCGGCCGGCCTCGCGGAGGCGCTGGTAGCCGGCGTCGGTGAGCTGGGCGTAGGAGACGCGCGCGTCGGACGGGCATGACACCCGCTCGACGAGCTCGATGCGGCAGAGGCCGTCCACGAGGCGCGTCACGCCGGAGCGCGTGAGCATCGTCCGCTTCGCGAGCTCGGACATCGCCAGCCGGCGCTCCGGCTCCTGGGCGAGGAACAGGAGCACCTCGTAATCGCGGGAGGTCAGGCCATGGCGAGCGACCAGGTCCGCGTCAAGCTCGCGGGTGATCGCCGCGTGACTCAGGAGGAAGCCCCGCCAGGCGGCGAGGTCCACTCCGTCGAGGCCCGTTGTCTGCTTCGTGCTCACGACCAGAGTTTAGTTGATGAATCAACGTTCTGCCCACTACTATGTGGGACGATGGCGTCTCAGATAGCACGGCGGGCGGACGCGGCCCGGAACATCGACCGCATCCTCGAGTCCGCGATCCATGTGTTCGCGCTCGACGCGGGCGCGGGCATGAACGACGTGGCCGCACACGCCGGCGTGGGACGCGCCACCCTCTACCGCCACTTCGCCTCGCGAGACGAGCTGATGTCGGCGATCCGCGCGCAGGCAGCTGAGGAGGTGGTGGCCGCGGTGGACCGCTGCACCCTCGACGCCGGCTCGTCGCTCGATTGCATCGAGAGCATTGTGCGCGCAGTGATCGAGCTCGGCGACCGCTACCGGTTCATCAGCAACTGGCGCAGCGACGAGCATCGCGAGCCGCGCGAGCGGATCTCGGCCGCGCTGGCTGCCGCCGTGGAGCGCGGCCAGCGTCGCGGCGAGATCACGCGCAGCGTGCCGGTGGACTGGGCGGTGCTTGCCATCCGCAGCCTCATGCTGAGCGCGCTCGAGCAGCTGTCCGACGGTGAGCTGAGCGATCGGGAGGCCCAGCGCCTCGTCACCCGAATCGTGGCTCAGGGACTCTCCCCCGCTCGAAGGAACGGCGCACAGTGAGCGAACAGGCGCCCGAGCGGCAGCACTACGGCCTCACCTTCGCGGTGCTGGCGCTGGCGGGCGTGTCGTACTCGCTGCTCCAGTCACTCGTGGCGCCGGCGCTGCCGGTGATCCAGCACGACCTGCACACGAGCGCCACGCACGCCACGTGGGTCTTCACGTCCTTCCTGCTCAGCGCGTCGGTGGCCACGCCGATCGCCGGCCGGCTCGGCGACATGTTCGGCAAGGAGCGCACGCTGCTGCTCGTGCTCCTGGTGCTCGCCGGCGGCACGCTCGTGGCCGCCCTCGCCAGCTCGATCGCCCTGCTCGTGGTGGGCCGCCTGATCCAGGGAACCGGCGGCGCGATCTTCCCGCTCGCGTTCGGCATCATCCGCGACGAGTTCCCGCCGCGGCGGGTGGCGAGCGGCATCGGGTTCATCTCGGCACTGCTCGGCGTGGGCGGCGGGGCCGGCATCGTGCTGGCCGGGCCGATAGTCGAGAACTTCTCCTATCACTGGCTCTTCTGGCTGCCGCTGATCCCGACGGCGATCGCGGCGATCGCCACGCACCTGTTCGTGCCGGAGTCCCCGCTCAAGCCGGGCGGACGAGTGAGCTGGCTCGGGGCCGGGCTCCTGTCTGGGTGGCTCGTCGCACTGCTGCTTGGCACGAGCCAGGGGCCGATCTGGGGCTGGAGCGATCCACGCGTGATCGGCCTGTTCCTGGGCGCTGTCGTGCTCGCTGTGCTGTGGGTGGTGGCCGAGTCGCGCGCAGCGGAGCCGCTCGTGGACATGGCGATGATGCGCCTGCGCGGCGTGTGGACCACGAATATGGCCGCGACGCTGCTCGGCTTCGGCATGTACGGCTCCTTCATCACGATCCCGCAGTTCGTTGAGGCGCCCGCGGGAGCGGGTTACGGCTTCCACGCCTCGGTCACGCAGGCGGGGCTCTTCCTCGTCCCGTCGACTGCGGGCATGCTCGCGGTAAGCCCGCTGGCCGGCCGGATCGCCCACAGCGTGGGCTCGCGGGTGGCGCTGATGGCGGGGGCGCTTCTCACGATGGTGTGCTTCGTGCTGCTTGCGGCGGCCAACACGCACCGCTGGGAGATCTATCTGGCGAGCTTCTTCCTCGGGGCGGGCATTGGCCTCGCATTTGCTGCGCTGGCAAACCTGATCGTCGAGGCGGTGCCACCCGAGCAGACGGGCGTGGCCACCGGCATGAACACGATCATGCGAACCATCGGCGGCGCCATCGGCGGCCAGGTGGCGGCCAGCCTCATCTCGGCCTATCTCGAGGCCTCCGGCGTGCCGGCGGAGCGCGGCTTCACGCTCGCCTTCGCCATCGCTGCGGGGGCTCTCTTCGTTAGCTTCCTGTCGGCGCTCGCGGTGCCGGGCAAGCCGCGCGGGCCGCGGATCACCGCGGAACCCGCCACCGCCGGGTCGCGCAGCTAGCCGTGTACCGGAACATCCTCGTGGCGGTGGACGGGTCGAAGGAGTCGGACCTGGCGCTCGAGGCCGCGATCGATCTCGCGCTCGGAACCAACGCGCGTCTCACGCTCCTGCACGTGTCCAACCGGCCGCCTGCCTCCCTCACCGCCAGCGCCGCGGGCGCGGCCGTTGCCGCCGAGCTGCCCGAGTACCACGAGAAGGTTCTCCACGAGGCGATCGACAAGGTGCCGAAGGACCTGCCGATCACCACGCTCCTGCTCGACGGCCATCCGGCCCACGCGATCGTGAAAGCAGCACGCGAGTACGACCACGACCTGATCGTGATCGGCTCCCGCGGGCGCGGCCGAGCGAGCGCGGCGATTTTGGGGAGCGTGTCGCATGAAGTTCTGCACGAGGCCGACGTGCCTGTTTTGGTGGTGCACCAAAACAGGCACTAGGTCATAGGTCATGGGTCATAGGGCTGTTCCTCTGACCTATGACCTCTGACCTATGACCCGCGCGGCGAACTGGCGCACGGCTCCGCGCCACCCTGTACGTTGCCGCGCTGTGAGGCGTCTCTGGCAGGGGCTTATCTCAGCGACGGTTGCCCTCGCCCTCTTGGGTGTTGCGGTTTCGGCTGCCAAACCGCCGCGGGCGCACTCGGCTGCCGGCTACAGCGCCGTGATCAAGCGGACGCAGCATGGCATTCCGCATATCACCGCGAAGAACTTTGGCGGCCTTGGCTTCGGCTACGGCTACGCGTTCGCGCAGGACGACTTCTGCACGATGGCCGAGGACTACGTGACGGTGGAGGGCCAGCGGTCGAAGTACTTCGGGCCTGACGGCACCTACTACCAGGGCGGCAACGGGATAACGGTCAGCAACCTCGACTCCGACTTCTTCTTCCAGCAGATCAAGGACTCCCACGTGATCGACAGGCTGGTGGCGAAGCCGGCGCCGATGGGCCCGAAGCCCGAGGTGAAGCAGGCGGTGCAGGGCTACGTGGCGGGCTACAACAAGTTCCTCTCCGACGTCGGCGGACGCAACGGCGTGCCGGATCCGCGCTGCCGCGGCAAGGCGTGGGTGAGGCCGATCACGACGCAGGACGCATACCTGCGCTTCTACCAGCTGGTGGAGCTCGCCAGCGGCGACGTGGTGATCCCCGGCATCGCGGAGGCGCAGCCGCCGACGCCGTCGCTGCCTCTGTCCGTGGGAGCGCCGCAGCTCAATATCACGAAGACCGCCCATGCGCTCCTGCAGAAGCTGCCCGGCCTCGGCGCGATCGGGTCGAACGCGGTGGCGGTCGGCAAGGCCGGTACGCGCGACCACAAGCACGGCCTCCTGCTCGGCAACCCCCACTTCCCGTGGGTCGGCACCGAGCGCTTCTACCAGGCGCAGGCCACGATCCCCGGCAAGATCAACGTGGAGGGCGCGGCGCTCTTCGGCGTCCCTGTGGTGCTCATCGGCCACAACGACAACATCGCGTGGAGCCACACGGTGTCGACGGCGTTCCGCTTCACGCCGTACCAGCTCACGCTCGTGCCCGGCTCGCCCACCACCTACCTGTACGACGGCAAGCCGGAGCAGATGACGAGCCGCAACGTGACGGTCCAGGTGCGCCAGCCCGACGGCTCGATCAAGCCGCAGACGCGCACTCTCTACTCGAGCCGCTTCGGCCCCATCTTCAACTCGATCGAGGGCATCCCGCTGCCGTGGACGCCCACCACCGCCTTCGCGCTCGCCGACGCCAACGCCGACAACTTCCGCGTGTTCAACCACTTCCTGGACACGGACATGGCGAAGTCCGCGAACCAGGAGCTCGACATCCTGAAGAAGTACGAGGGCATCCCGTGGGTGAACACGATCGTCGCGGACCGCACGGGCCACGCGCTGTATGCGGACATCGGGGCGATCCCGAACGTGTCGAACGCGAAGGCGCAGCAATGCGACACCGCGCTCGGCACCGCCACCTTCCAGCTGCTCGGCCTGCCGATCCTCGACGGCTCACGGTCCGCATGCAGCTGGGGGAACGACCCGGACGCGATCGAGCCGGGCCTGTTCGGGCCGTCGCATCTCCCCCACCTCTTCCGCAGCGACTACGTGACGAACTCGAACGACAGCTACTGGCTGTCCAACCCGCACCATCCGCTCACCGGCTTCGCGCGCATCATCGGCACTGAGAACACCGCGCGCAGCCTGCGCACGCGCATCGGCCTGATCATGACCCAGGACCAGGTGGACCACGGCGGCTTCACCCTGCGCAACATGCAGAACATGGTGTTCAGCGACCGCCAGTACGCGGGCGAGCTCACGCGCGACGCGCTCGTGGGCATGTGCCGCTCGATGCCGGGCGGGCTGGCGCCCACGTCATCGGGCCCGCCTGTGCAGGTGGGGAGCGCGTGTGACGTGCTCGCGAACTGGAACCTGCACGAGAACCTGAACTCGAAGGGCGCGGTGCTGTTCCGCCGCTTCTGGGACCACGCTTCGGGCGCGGAGCCGTCGCCGTTTGCGGTGCCGTTCAGCTCATCGGATCCGGTGCACACGCCCAACACGCTCGACACGAACAACCCCCAGGTGCGGCTCGCGCTCGGCGACGCGATCAGCGACCTACAGGGCGCGAACATCCCGCTGGACGCCACGCCCGGCGACGTGCAGAAG
>DATEPK010000123.1:0-8027 GCA_035273245.1 Thermoleophilaceae bacterium | reverse complement strand
ATGTGCCGCTCTGTCTGCCGCACCGAGCCCGCCTGGGTGGACACGTGGAAGCTCGGATCCTCGCCGGAGCGCCCGACCACGAACTCCGTGCTACCGCCGCCGATGTCGAGCACGAGCACGGGGTCGCCGCCGTCCGGGCGCTCGGCGGTGGCGCCGGCGAACGTGAGCCGCGCCTCCTCGTCGCCGCTGATGATCCGCGCGTCGATCCCGAAGCGATCGTGCAGAGCGTCGCGGAAGTCCTCGCCGTTGCTCGCGTCACGCACCGCGCTCGTGGCCACCGCCACCGTTCGCTCCGCTCGCAGCTCCTCGATGGTCCGCCTGTACTCCTCGAGCGCCGCGAACACGCGCTCCATCGCGCCGTCGCGCAGCTTGCCGCCCGAGTCCACTCCCTCGCCGAGGCGCGTGACCGTGTTGCGGCGCTCGAGCTCGCGCACGCGGCCGTCGACCACGTCGGCCACGAGGAGCCGGGTGGTGTTCGTGCCGAGGTCCACAACGGCCACTCTGTGCCTGCCGCTCGATGACATGGCGGCGAAACCTAGCCGCCCGTGTAGGCTGCGCGCATGACCCCGCTCTTCGGCGCGTCGCTCAGACGCCAGGAGGCGCGCCCGCCGGAGGACGCGAGCGGCCTGGCCGAGCTGGTGGTGAAGGACCTGGACGGGAACGACGTCCGGCTCGGCTCCCTGTGGGAGGACCAGCCCGCGGTTCTGGTCTGGCTCCGGCACTACGGCTGAGTGTTCTGCCGCTCGCACGCGGTGCAGTTGCACCGCGACCGCTCGAAGTTCGATGCCGCCGGCGTGCGCCTCGCGGTGATCGGTCAGGGCACGCCCGCGCATGCGCAGCACTTCCGCGAGACGCAGGAGGTGGACCTGCCGATGTACGTGGATGAGGCGCGCGACAGCTACAAGGCGGCGGGCACGAAGATCGCCACGGGTGCCGAGCTGATCGGCCCGCGCATGGTCGCGAAGGGAGCGTCCGTCGGCCGGCGCGACGGTGTACACCAGGGCCGGATCATCGGCCACGCGGCCCAGCTCGGCGGCGTGATGGTGGTGCGTCCGGGCAACGAGATCGTCTATGTGCATCTGGCCGACGACGCCGGCGACAACCCGCCGAACGAAGAGGTTTTGGAGGCTGCAAAAGCGGCTTCAAAGGCTTGACGGAGCGTCTTCGAGGTTGCTACATTCGATGGTCGCGACGCGGGGTGGAGCAGTCAGGTAGCTCGTCGGGCTCATAACCCGAAGGTCGCGGGTTCGAATCCCGCCCCCGCTACTACCGAAGCCTCGGAAACGAGGACTCCCGAACGCCCCGCAAAGGGCCTGAAATCGAGTCCCCGCGACCGGGGCTTCGGCGTGCTCGGACATTGCTGCGGGTAACACTCGGCAGATGCTGCTCCCGGGCTTCGACACCGAGCGGATCGAAACCAGCGACGTTGCCATCAACGTCTGTAAGGGTGGCGACGGCCCACCGCTCCTCCTGCTCCATGGCTACCCACAGACGCACTCGATGTGGCATCGCGTGGCGCCGGCGCTTGCCGGGAGCTTCACGGTCATCTGTCCGGACCTGCGCGGCTACGGGGACAGCGACAAGCCTTCGGGCGGCGGCGATCATTCGGCCTACTCAAAGCGAACCATGGCTCGCGATCAGCTCGAGGTCATGCATGAGCTGGGGTTCGAGCGCTTCGCCGTAGCGGGCCACGACCGCGGCGCGCGCGTCGCGCTCCGGCTCGCGCTCGATCATCCCGATGCCGTGTCGCACCTCGCCGTGCTCGACATCGTTCCCACCCGGGTCATCTACGAGACGATCGACCAGCGGCGGGCCACCACCGTCTGGCGCTACTTCTTCCTGATCCAGCCTCAGGATCTCCCCGAGCGGCTGATCGGTGCGGACCCGCTCGGCTATTTGGGCTGGACGCTCCGGGAATGGTGCGGCACACCCGGCGCGCTGGATGAACGTGCGGTGGCGGAGTACAAGCGCTGCTTCGACGAGGCGACGATTCATGCGACCTGTGAGGACTACCGCGCCGGCGCGAGCATCGACCTGGCCCATGACCGGGCGGACGCGGATCGCCAACTCCAGTGCCCGACGCTCGCGCTGTGGAGTGAGGACGGGATCGGCAGCGCCTACGACGTGCCGGGCATCTGGCGCGGGCGGTCCACCCGCTTCACCGGCCGGTCACTCGACTGCGGTCACTTCATCGCCGAGGAGCGCCCCAACGAGACAATCAGAGCGCTGAGCGAGTTCCTGAAGACAGGGGCCGAGTAGTGGCCCGCGATCCGGGGCGCCGGACCGACAGGCCACACACGGTTCGCAAGGCCCGCTCGGCGACCAGCGGGATCAGCGGGTCGCGACCTGCTCGGCATAGCGCCCGAGGTAGAGCGGCCATCCGCCATCGCCCGCGACGCCCTCTCGCAGCCCCTCCCAGCCGTCGCCGTGGCGATCCAGATGGCGATGCTCGAGCTCGACCCGCGTGCGCTCAGCACCCTCCGGGACGAAGCGGATCTCGACCTCGCTGCTCCTCTCGGGATCGGTCTCGAGCTGCCACCGCGGGCTGATGTCCCAGGTGAAGACGATGCGCTGCGGCGCGTCGTAGGCGAGGACGCGTCCCCACTGGCACTCGCTGCCATCGACTCCGCGGTCGAACACGCGCCCGCCGGCGCGCGGCTCGAATACGGACTCCGCGATGTCCACGCCGAGCATGTTGTGCTCGCGCGGCTTGATCTGGTCGAACCTTTCGGTGAACACCCGGAAGGCGCGCTCTTGAGGCGCGTCCACGACCACGTGGGTGCGAATCGAAGTCTGCTCGGCCTGCGTTGTCATCTGTCCTCCTCGATCGATTGCTCGACGATCGCCTTGTAGTTCGCGAGCGCGGCAGTCCAGAACCGGTCCAGCTGTGCGCGTAGCGCGGCGAGACCGTCTGGATCGGCGCGGTAAACGCGCCGGTTGCCGGCGGGCTGGTAAATCACGAGTCCCGCGTCCTTCAGCACCTTGAGGTGCTGCGAGACAGCGGGGCGGGAAACGGGCAGCTCGCGAGCCAGTTCGCCAACTGGCCGCGGGCGCTCGGTCACTCGCGCGAAGATCTCGCGCCGCGTCGGATCCGCGAGGGCGGTCCAGCCATCCGTTTGGTAAGTGACCACTAACGGTAAGGTATCACTTACGCTCTAGACGTCAAGCCGCCTGTCCGAGCGTCCGGGCCGCGCTCATCACGAGCTCTCTGTGGCGAAGCGAGGGACGAGGGCGGCCACGTTGCGACCGTCCAGCGCGGCTCGCTGGTTCGCGTCAAGGAACGCGAGGCCAGGCGCCGGCTCACCCGGCGTGTCGGGCATCGCGAGGTAGGGCCAGTCCGTGCCGAAAACCATGTGCCCGGCAGGGGCGATCATCGTGGCGGCCCGGTACGGGAGCTCGTGGTTGGCCAGTCCCGTGTCGTAGTAGAGGCGCGACAGGTACTCGAGCGCGCCCGCGGGGGCGGCCCCCGCGCTGTCGGGCTCACGGGCGGCCAGTGAGGCGATGCGGTCGGCCAGCACGGTGGTGGCCCCGCCCAGGTGCGCGACCTGCCAGCGGATTCGCGGATAGCGCTCAAACGTGCCGCTGTAGATCAGGTTGGCCAGCGCGCGCGTCGTGTCGAATGGGAACTCGTAGAGCCAGGCCGGGTGCGGCAGCGGCACTCCGTTCGCGGGCACCGTCGGATGGAGGAACGCGTAAGCGCCGCGCCTGTCGAGCTCCGAGTAGACCGGCTCCCACGCCGGGTCGCCGAGGTAGCTGCCGGCCACGTGGCTGAGCAGCAGGACACCCTCGAGACCCATAGTGTCGAGCGCGTGCCCCAGCTCGGCCACGGCCGCATCCGCATCGGGCAGGGGCAGCATGGCGAGTCCGGCAAGCCGCCGCGGGTTCGCGCGCACGGCCGCCGCGATCTCCTCGTTCGCGAGCCGCGCTATCTCGTTCGCCCGCGCCTGGTCGCCGAAGAAGGCGCCCGGCGGGCCCGTGGAGATCACCGCCGCGTCGATCCCGTAGCTGTCCATCATCGTGAGCAGCTGCTCGACGCTCACCGCCGGCGGCTTCGGCAGGTTCCCCGGGGGCGGGGGGATCGCGTCCAGGTACGCCTGCGGGATCACATGTGCGTGGGCGTCGACGCGCATCAGGGAGCCACGCATCTGTTCTGCTGGGTGCCCAAGCCCGTGATCTCACCCTCCATCACGTCGCCGGGGACGAGCCAGCGCCCGCCGTGGTGCGCCGCGTTGCCGGCGGGCGAGCCGGTGAGCAGCATGTCGCCCGCACGCAGCTCGACCACCCGCGACGCATACGCGACGAGCTGCTCGACGCCGTAGATGATGTCGTCGACTCCCTCGTCCTGCATCACCTCGCCGTTCACCTTCAGCGTGATCCGCAGCGAGCGGTAGTCCGAAACGAGGTCCGCCGGCACCACGTACGGGCCGGTGGGAAAGAACGTCGGGCGCATCTTCGTCATCAAGAAGTCCGTCATCGGAAAGCCGGGACGGAACATCACGTCGCGGGTGCTCACGTCGTTGGACATCGTGTAGCCGGCCACGTGGTCCATTGCCTCGTGCTCCGGGATGTCGCGCCCGCCACGCCCGAGCACGACGGCCAGCTCGAGCTCCCAGTCGTGCTGGTTCCCGGGGCCCCAAAGCACGACGTCGTCGCGCGCGCCGCAGAGCGCACTCGGGAGGCCGGCGAACACGAATGGGTCCTCCTCGCGCGAGCGGCGCGCGGCCACCTCGCCGGCCTCGGCGCGCAGCTCGTCGTCGGGGCGGGTGTCCCCCTCGCCCCTGAGCCCGGCCACCACCATCTGCTGCAGGTGCCGGTAGTAGTTCGCGCCCGCGCACAGGACCTGGCCCGAAGGTTGCACCGGAGCCAGCGGCCGCAGCTCGTCGAGCGCCGCGCCGTCCCCCAGGGGCGCGGCCGCCAGCTCGCGCAGCCGTGGCAGCGTTGTGTCCCAGGCTTCGAGCATCGTAAGCGTGTGCGGGAACTCAGCGCGAAGGTCGTGCACGCGCTCGTCCACGACGAGCCCGGGAAAGGGCTCGCCATCCGCTGCGGCGAAGGTGCCGAACGCGAAGGGCTTCACGCGCGGGCGCGGCTACGCGCGGGCGGTAGCGCGGGCAGCTCGGGCTGGAAGTCGCCGACGGTGTTCGTGAGCGCGCCGATGCCCTCGACCTCGAGGCGCACCTCGTCGCCCGGTTTGAGAGGCGGCGGTGCTTGCGCCTGATTGCGCCCCCAGAGCTCGAATAGGCAGCCGCCGCCGCAGGTGCCGCTGGCAATCACGTCGCCCGGCGCGATCCACGCGCCGCGCGCGGAGAAGTGCACGAGCTCCGGGAAGCTCCAAGCCATGCTCGCAAGCACGTCGCTGCCGATCTCCGCGCCGTTCACGTAGGCCGTCATGCGCAGGTTCAGCCGATCGCCCTGCTGGTAGGGCTCGAGCTCGTCGGGCGTGACGATCCAGGGGCCGAACGTGTTCGCGAAGTCCTTGGCCTTGTGGAAGCCGAACGGGAGGCGGGCCTCGAGCAGGGAGAAGCTCCGCTCGGACCAGTCGTTGAAGATCGTGTAGCCGGCAATGCACGCCTCCGCCTCCTCCACCGAGACGTTGCGCGCGCGCCGGCCGATCACCGCGGCGAGCTCGAGCTCGAAGTCGAGTCCCGTGGAGCCGGCGGGCGGCTCGATCGCGTCGCCGGGACCGGTCGTGGCGTGCGGATTCGAGAAGTAGAACGCCGGCCGCTCGTACCAGGCGTCCTGCACCTTGGCGTCCGGTCCGGCCACCGCCATGCTCGCGCCCTCACCGTGCTGCTCGAACACCGAGAAGTCGCGCACCGACGCGGGCTCTACCGGCGAGAGGAGCCGCACGTCGCTCAGCGGACGCGGAGGGCCGCCGTTCGCGGCACGCCGGTCGCGCTCCGCCGGTTCGGCGGTGAGCAGCTCCAGGATCTCGACGCCGGGGAGCGGGCGCACGGCGTCGCCCTCGACCACGGCGGTGACCGGCGAGCCCTCGAGTTCGATTCGCGCGATGCGCATGGCCAGCTCCTCCTTCCGGTACGCCGGAAATGAAACACGAATTTGCGTTCGAAGTCCAGGTCTAGTTCAATGCGCCGAGCGGACCGCGCCGGCCTGAAGAAGGAGCTGGAGTGAAGATCATCGACCTTTCGCACGCGATCGAGCCGTCCCCTGAGGGGACGCCCGACTTCCTGCGGACGGACGTCTCGTACGCGAGCCACGAGGACGGCGCCGCCGAATTCGAGAAGCTGCTCGGGGTCCCGAGGCGGTTGCTCCGCGACGAGGAGGGCCCGGCCGGAGAGCGCCTGTCGATCGGCACTCACGCCACGACCCATCTCGACGCGCCCTGGCACTACAACTCGACCATCCGCGGCGAGCGCGCCCAGACGATCGACGACCTGCCGCTCGACTGGTTCCTCGGCCCGGGCGTCGTGGTGGACGCGACGCAGCGCGAGGACGGCGACGCGCTCTCGCGCGACGACATGGAGAGCGGCATCGCCGGCGCCGGTCACGACCTGTGCCCCGGCGACATCGTTCTCGTGCACTCCGGCCGCGACGCCTTTTACCACGAGCGCGACTTCATGTGGCGCGGCCCCGGAGTGAGTGCCGAGGCAACGCGTTGGCTCTTCGACCAGGGCGTGCGCGTGATGGGCATCGACGCGTGGGGCTGGGATGCGCCGCTCGACAGGCAGGCGAAGGATGCGGTCGAGCGCGACGAGAAGGGCGTCCTCTGGGCGGCCCATCAATGCGACCTGCCGTACTCGCAGATCGAGCGCCTCGCGAACCTCGGCGAGCTGCCGCCGACGGGCTTCACGGTGGCCTGCTTCCCGCTGAAGATCAGGGGCGCGAGCGCCGCCCCGGCGCGCGTTGTCGCGCTCTTGGAGGAGGCTGGATGACCGGCGTCCGGAAGGTCCTCGTGGTTGGAGGCGGCATCGGTGGCCTCTGCACGACCATCGCGCTGCGCCGCGCCGGCCTGGATGTGGACCTTGTGGAGAAGAACCCCGCCTGGGATGTGTACGGAGTGGGGATCATCCAGCCCGGCAACGCGCTGCGGGCCCTGAACGAGCTCGGGCTCGCGCAGGAGGCGGTGGCCCAGGGCCATCGGATCGTGGGGGACCGCACGTTGCTCGCCGACGGCCGCACCCAGCTCGCCGAGAACGACTGGCCGCCACTCGTCGAGGGCCTGCCTCCCGGCAACGGCATCACGCGCCCGCGCCTTCATCACATCCTCCAGACGCACACGCTCGACTCGGGCGCCGACGTGCGCACGGGCGTCACGTTCACCACGCTCGCCGATGACGGCGACGGGGTGAAGGTGGAGTTCAGCGATGGCGAGAGGCGCGAGTACGACCTCGTGGTGGGCGCGGACGGGCTGTACTCGCAGGTTCGCGGCGCGGTGTTCCCGGACGCCCCGCAGGCCAGGTACACCGGCCAGGTGTGCTGGCGCTACAACCTGCCGCGCATCGAGGGTCTCGACAAGATCTGGGTGTACATCGGCGCCACGGGCACGGCCGGCTTCGTGCCGCTCGCGGACGACCTGATGTACATGCTCACGATCGAGAAGCCGCCGGACGGGCAACCACTGAAGCTTCCGGCGAAGGGCCTCGCCGGCGTCTATCGCGAGCGCCTCGCGCAGTTCGACGGTCTGGTTGCGGAGCAGCGCGAACTCGTGGTCGACGACGAGGCGGTGGTGTACCGCCCGGTGGAGAACGTGCTGGTGCCGCCACCATGGCACCGCGGACGCGTCGTGCTGATCGGCGACGCCGCGCACGCGACCTCGCCGCACTGCGGGCAGGGCGCCGCGCAGGCGATCGAGGACGGGATCGTGCTCACGCAGGAGCTGGGCGCGAAATCGTCTCTGGACGAGGCGCTCGCCGCGTTCATGGAGCGGCGCTACGAGCGCTGCCGCCTCGTCGTCGAGAACTCGCTCCAGCTCGGCGAGTGGGAGAAGCACCCCGACGACCCCGACGCGGATCCGGCCAGCCTTTCGAACGCGAGCTTCGCCGCGCTGGCGGCGCCGTTCTGAGCGTCTT
>DATEPK010000122.1:0-10014 GCA_035273245.1 Thermoleophilaceae bacterium | reverse complement strand
CGTGGCCGTCCCAGTTGGGGCCCTCGCGCCGCTCCCGGCGAAGGTCGAGCCGATCACCGCGGCGGCGCTGCCGCTCGCCGGTCTCACGGCGGTCCGGCTACTGCGAGCTGCCGGCGCCGTCGCGGGGCGGCGCGTGCTTCTCACCGGAGCTTCCGGCGGGGTCGGCCACTACGTCGTTGAGCTCGCCAGCGCGACGGCCGCGGAGATCACCGTCGTCACCCGCTCGCCCGATCGCGCGCGGCGGCTGCTCGAGCTGGGCGCAACGGCCGCCGTTCGCAGCATCGGTGACGCCCCGGGGCCGTTCGACATCGTCCTGGAATCGATCGGCGGCAAGATCCTGGCGGACGCGTTCGGGCGACTCAAGCGAAACGGCTCGCTCATCTGGTTCGGCCAGGCGAGCCGCGAGCCGGCCCAGCTCGACTTCTTTGCCTACTTCGCGCAGACGGGGGCGACGCTCCGGCACTTCCACTACGAGGACTCGGACGAGACCGTCGCAAACGACCTGGAGCGCCTCGTCCGGCTCGTCGCCTCACAGCGGCTTCATCCAGAACTGGGCCTCGTCGCGAACTGGACCCAAACCGCGGCAGCGCTCGAGGCGCTTCGCACACGGCAGCTTCGCGGCAAGGCCGTGCTCTGCATTCCGCGTCAATAACAACGAGAGAGGACACCTCATGTTCAGCTCAGACGATGCCAAGGCGGTCGTGCGGGACTACGTCGCCGCACTCCAGTCCCGCGATACGGAGGCGGTCCGCGCCTCCTTCGCTGAGGACGCGACTTGGACGCTCGCCGCCGGCGACCTCCCGATCGCCGGCACCTGGAGTGGACGGGACGCGATCCTCGACGACTTCCTCGCCGCCGCGCTCTCCTACTACGAGCCTGAATCGGTCGAGTTCGAGGTAACCGGAATGATCGGAGACGGCGCCCGTGTGGTGCTCCAATGGACGAGCCGCGCCCGCACCCGCCGCGGCCGCGACTACGTCAACGACTGCATCGGCGTCTTCACGGTCGAGGACGGGCGGATCCAGTCGGTCCGCGAGTACATGGACACCCTCTACGCCGCCGAGACCGCTTTCGCCGATGCCTAACGGTGGTGCTTCTTATGGTGATGACGCCGGTGGTGATGCACCCGAGTCCGAGGCGCGCTCTTCTTGCATCCGCGATACGTCCGCACGCTGATGCGCCGGGAGCCGGTGTTCTGGACGGACACGATCTTCACGACGAACGTCCGCTTCGGTAGCCGTCGCAGAGTGACCTTCTTGATGTTCCGGCCGCGACGGTGAATCTTGCGCTTGCCGTTCACGTAGACGTCGACCTTCACGACGCGCGCATGCCGGGCGTGGTGCAGGTGGAAGGTGAACTTGCGCCTGTCGACGCAGCGCGGGTGCGGCGCCTTCTTGCTGCCGGGCACCGTACCGGTCGTGCCCGCGTTCGCCGGGGTGAGGCAGGGGCCGCTGTCCTGATAGGACGTGTAGGCGGCCGCCGGTGAGGTCTGCCCGTTCTGCGGCGTGTCGAAGGGATCGCCGGGGATGACCGCGTAGCCGCAGCCGCTCACCGGGTTCACCGCGACGCTCGTGAAGTCGAGCAGGTTGCGCCCGCCGTTGCATTCCACGCCGAGGTTGCAGATCGCCCCGAAGTGGAAGGCATCGGGAGTGACCGTGTACTGATTGAAGCTCGCGCCGAAGTCGAAGCTCTCGGCCACGTGGTAGCGCCACTGGCCCGCGGCGCTGTTGTGGTCGGGACTCGCCTGCGAGCTGTACCAGCCCACCAGCACCTCGCCGGGTGCGTTGCCCGCCGCGAGCGCGCCAAGCTGAGCGGCCTCCGGCGGCCCCGCGTTCACCTGGATCGGGCTCGAGAAGTGATTTCCGCCGTCCGTCGACACGAACAGGTAGACGCCGTCGCCCTTGCCGGCCTGGGAGCCGTGCAGGCGGCCCACCGCGAGGGCGTACACATTGCCCCCGGGGTCCACGGCCACGTTCGGGAAGATCGAGACGAAGTCGGACCCCGCGCCCGCGTCGTCCTGGAAGACCGTCACGTCCCGGAATGAGGAGCAGTCGGGCGATCCGATCCCCATGTAGAGGTTGCTCGGGGTGGGGTCGGTCGGCTCCGACACCTGCTGCCCCGGTGCGTGCGGCTCGGTGAACGGCACGTACAGGTTCCCGCTGGGTCCGACGGCCGGCTTGCCGATCACCTCGCTGTTCTCGGTTGCGCCGGTGGGGCTGAAGTGCGAAAACGCGTCGCTCCCGGGCTGGAGCACCTGGGCGCACTGGCTGAAGCTCGTGCCGTTGTCTGTGGACCGCTGCATCTCCGGCGCGCCGCCGCCGAACGCGAGCCCGTCGTAGGTGAGGTAGACGAGCCCGGGCTTGCCCGGAACGGTGGTGAGCCATGGGCGGTCGACCGCCGGGTCCTGCTGGCTCTGCGCCTGCCCGCTGTCGCAGCCGTTCGTCGGGAACGACTGGCCGTGGTCGGTGGACACGCACAGGTCCGAGGCGCCGAGATCCTCGAGGTCGATGTAGAACACCGAGGCCTGCGGATCGAACCCGACGGCGATGTCCGAGTCGCCGCCGCCGGCCGGCCCCACACCGCCTACCGAGATCCCTGGCTGGAAGGTCCTGCCGCCATCGGTGGAGCGCCAGAAGTTGCCGCCGTGATCCGGTGCGCCTGGCGACGCCGCGTACACGAGCTGCCCGGCCGGATCGAACGCGACCGACGGTTCGCCGCCCTGCCGCTGCGGGTTGTCGGTGGGCAACGACCCGGGCAGAGCGGTGGGCGCGGTGAAGTGCAGTGGGGCGGCGGCCTGGGCCGTGCCAGCTCCGAGTGCGAACAGCGCGGCTACGACGGTCAGTGCGATCCGGCTACTCAAGGTTCTCCCTCCCATGCGAAGGGGCGAGAGGCTACTCCTCGCCAGAGGTGCGCAGCGCCACTTCCGCCCCGGCCCACCGGACCTCGTATCCGAGCGCGTCGGCAATGCGGGCGAGCAGCACCCGGTTGCGGTGATCGAAGGGCAGCCACTCGCGATAGCGCTCGTACGCGTCCTCGCCGTCCTCTCCTTCATCCGACACGCCGGTTGCGGTGCGCGCCTCCTCCCCCAGCTTTCGGAAGCGATCGACGGCATCGTCGCGGCCATCATCGCGATACGCGGCGGCGAATTCATCGCGGTCCAGCGGTTCGGGGGACTCGAGCGACGGCGGCCCGACGAAGCTCCGCTGCAGCCGCTCCAGGGTGGTCCCGTACTCGTTTCCGAGCGCGGCCAGCATTGCGTCGTCGCGGATGGGTTCTCCGGCCGGCAGCCCAAACCGCAGCAGTGCGATCAGATGTCCCAGGCTGGCGAACGTTTGCGGGATCGAGCGCGCCGATCGGCGAGTGTGGAAGTAGTACACCACCGGGTAACGGCGCAGACCCTGGTCGTAGGACTCCAGCTTCTCGGCCAGCGTCTGCAGCAGCGTCGGGAGCTCGCTCGGCTCCCCGCCGCGAAAGTGGCGGCTGAGAATCGATGACGGCCGAGCGGGGTCGGCAGCGTGGCGCCGAACCGTGTCGTGTAGATCGTCCAGCCTGTGGAGCACGCCGAACGTCGTGACGACGTAGCCAAGCCCGAGCGTGAACGTGATCAGGCCGATGATCGTCTCGAGGTCGACCAGCGCGCGGTACAGCCAGCCCACGGCGACGATGTCGCCGAACGTAAGGCTCGAGATGGCGCCGCCACTCAGATAGAAGGCCGAACCGATGGACGACGGGAGGTGATGCGACAGCGAGAACGACCCGCCCGCCAGGCCCGGCTCGTACATCATCGCGAACCCAATGATCTCGAGCCCGAGCCACAGCGCCAGCGTGGCCGGCAGCATCGCCGCCGAGCCCAACGACAGCGCGCTGTGCCGCAGCTCGTCCGGAAGCGGGCGCGTGACGAATCGCAGGCTCCGCCACAGCAGGCGCTGAACGCGGTCCGCCACGAAGCGGTACCCGTCGTAGTTGAAGACGGTTACGAAGAGGTCCGCCAGCGCGACCGCGAGGATCAGCGCACCTGCGGCCCCAATCGCCAACTCGCCCGAGGTCACTTCGACATCGAGTCGCAGCTACCCGATGCGCGCGGCTACCGAAACCGCGCGGCGACGCGGGAAAGGGCCAGTTCCAAGAACGTCGGGTGGCGCTTTCCTTAGCTGGATCCGGCCGCGACGAGCGCCCGTATCCCCACGCGTTAAGGTTCGATCGCTGTCGAACAACGGTCCGCTGCTGCTTTGCATGGAAGGCACAAGCAGCGTACGGTGCGGAGATTGAAGAGCGACGACGCAACGACTAGCGAGCTTGCTCGCTTGCTGCAACAGCTGGCCGCATCCCTCCGTTCTTCGAAGCTCCGAAACGATGCTCGGGAGTTGTCAATGGCGGCCGACGAAGTTCGTAACGCCGACGCCCACGGTGCGCGGCGCTTCTTGGCGCTTTACGACCCCAAGGGCCCACTGGGAGGCGTGACACTCGGGGAGCACTACGAGGTGACGGTCGCGCGAGCGACGCGTATTGCGCGCGCATTGTTGGACGACTACGAGAGCCGAGAGAGACGAGCGCCAGCCGATCATTAGTCCCAGGGGCCGCTTCCGCTTTGGACGAGGAGCGGAACCTACGGCAGGTCCCAGGGCCCGTCATCTGGAAAGCCTTGGCCTGGATCGCTCGGCACTCTGGCACGTGCGTAAACGATCAGCATAAAGAGCGGAAACGCGAGCCACCCGCCGGCCACATAGACGTGGTTGTTCTGCACAACTAAGTAGAGGACCGAACCAGCCAGTGCTAGCGCGGTGGCAACGGCCCACAACCCGCGACGGGTGCTGGCTGGATAGCTAGGGAAGTCGTCTTCGAGCCACGCACCGAACACTGCGAATGCAGGAATGAGCGGCAGGAGGCTGAGCCAGTACCACCAGTTGGTCGGGGCGACAATTGACCATGCGAGTGCAGCCGCTGCGAGCGCGACGACGCTTATGCGGAGGACTCGCCGCCTCACACCGAGAGTGTGAAGGATTCAAGGCACCGTGACTACGACTTTCGCTTTGGACGACCAGCGGAAGTCTGGAGATGATCGGCTGCCCTCTTTTTGGCCTTTTGGCTGACGGAGCGGTCGGGCCATATTGTTCGTGGCCGTGGGCGGTGCGGATGAGCGGAGGGGGACGGTTTGGGTCGTCGAGCATGAGCCTCCGCATCCCGGTGGGCGGTGGTTTTGTCATTGGGATGGGGCGCAATTACCCAGCTCCAGACTCCCGAAGAAGCGCTGGCTTGGGGCCTCCCGCGTGCGTGCACAGTCGTGGTCAGCACGAGCAGCCACGGCTTGTATTGGGCGGGGGATCGACCGGCGGATCGAGACGGGGAGAGGCTGCAACCTTGGCCGCCCTCGCCAGCGGAGCGGCGCAGGATCGATGAGGAGTACGAGGCGGCGGTGGTGGCGGCAAACGAGGACGCCGCGGCCCGCGGAAGGTATGAGCACGCACGAGAGCAGTGGCTTGCCGTGAACGCACCGGATCGGGTCGGACGCGAGCCGCTGCGTGAGTGTTTGCTGCTCCAGTCAGAGGAGGATGAGTTCGGGATCGAACTCGAGGAGCTGGTTCCAGACGCCGGACTCTTCGGCGCGCGCCGCCAGCGGAGCGGATCGCACTGCTTCGGCACCGCCGAACATGTAATCGCCGCCACCAGCGGCCGAGGAGTGACAGACCCATGGGTGCAGGCCGTTTGTGCGGCGCTCGAACGCGAGCGTGAATGGCGCCTACGCCGGTCCCGGCTCGCTGTCGAAATGTTTGAGGGCGAGCTATTTCACGTGACGGCGACGGCGAACCGCGAGTCGATCAACCGTCACGGACTCGACTGGCGCCGGATGCGGGACGCCCAAGGGATTGCGGGAAGCCTCGGACCGGAGCTCCCAGCGGTCTTTCTCGCGGAGAGCCGCGACGACGCCGACTTTTTCGTCGACATGGCCCGTGTCCCAGTCGACATCTGGGCGGTCCGCGTCGACGGGCTTTGGCTGGAGAGCGGCCCAGACGGTTGGGTGCTGGTTGCATCGCCGATCGAGCGTGGCCGAATCAACCTCGTTGCAACCGACATCGCGCCACGCAACCGAGACTGACGTACTTCCCCTTTGGACGAACAGGGGAGAAGCGAGCGGATCAGGAACTGCGGCGCCAGATCACCCTGGGGTCAGCGAGCTCCGGGAAGCGCTTGATCCATCTCGCTTTGTCCCATCGCACGTACGAGCTGAAACAGATGTTGACGAGCACACCCGCGATCGCGATCCCCCAAACGAAAGACCAGACCAGGACCAACGCCAGTCCAAGCGCGGTGCAGCCATAGAAGAGCGCGCACCAAACGCGCCGGCTCAGTCTCCGATGCGTCCGCCGATACGCCTCAAACTCAGAGCGCGCCACCGCCTTAAATCGTAGCCCGCGCACCCGCTTTGGCCGAGGAGCGGCAGTCCGAGCTCGCACGGAAAGCGGGGCGGCCGGGCAATGCTTGATTAGCCTTTAGTCGTGAGCGGTTATCGCAACGTATGCGCGCTCTTGGCGATCCTCTCGCTCCCGCTCGTAGCGGCTGCCTGCGGTGGTGGAACGCAACGTTACGCACCAGCGCGCGCGGTGGCGTCCTTCTACGACGCTTTCAGGCGGCACGATGCCGTGGCGGCCTGTCGCCTGCTCACGCCCTCCGCCGTGCACGAGATGGAACGACCGACGCATCAAACCGGGAAGCTCTGCGTCCCAGCCCTGCGACGCGTCTTTGCGCTAGTTAGGGCGAGCGCGTTTCCGCGGTTCTTCGGCGAAGAGCCAAGCGTCGGCGCCATCCAGGCTGTCGACGGTGACCGCGCGACGGTAACGGTGAGATCTAGCAGGCAAACCCGCTCGGTAGGTCTGCGTCGGATCCGAGGCCAGTGGAAAATCTCGGCCTCGCCCCGCTTTAGCTGACCCACAGCTGGGACGCAACTTACCTAGGACGCCGCGCCAACCAGCGTCGCCACTTCCGCTTTGGACGAGAAGCGGAAGCGCTCGGCACATGACTCTCGGAGCGGGGTTGGTGCTGGGTGAGGCTCTAGGGCGTGCTGCTGGGTGTTGGTTGGCGGGCGGCGGTTTCGATGACTTGGATGAGTTCGTCGAGCGTGTAGCCGTGTTGGCGGGCGAGGTTGACGAGTGCGCGTGATTGTTCGACTAGGGCGCTGTGGTTGCGGGTGCCGCTGACGGTGACTCCCCGGCCACGGGTGAAGTCGACGAGGCCTTCGTCGCGTAGTGCGCGCAGTGCGCGTAGCACGGTGTTGCGGTTTACGCCCAACACTGCGGCCAGGTCTCGAGCGGGCGGCAGTCGATCTCCGGGCGTTGCTTCGCCGTCGGCGATCGCCCTGCGGATTTGGGCTGCTACTTGCTCGTGGAGCTCAGTGGGGTCGTCGCGACTCGGCTTGACGGTAAACATGGTGCTAGTCATACTAGCTCTATCGGCGAATCGCTCACAACTCCTCGTCGGCCGCACGACGCGAGTTCGCGGCAGCTCGCGCGAGACGCCGAGGCGCTGTTCGAGGAAGCGCGCCGCCGTGCGCGCCAGCGTCGCCGCAAGCAGGCCGCCGCGGCCGGTGCGGTTGTCCTGCTGTTCGGAGCTCTGGTTGCGACCGTGCTGCCGGGTGGGCGTCAACCGTCCAGCCGTGATCACCTGCGGCACATCGCTGGCGTAAGCCCCGGGAGCGTCCTGCGCGTCCGACCGTACATGGCCGTGGCATGCCAGCGCCCGAACTCGATCGCCTGTGACCGAGTCGGCTTAGCCGTCTGGACTCGTCGCGCCGCCCGGTCCGTGCGGGCGACCGTCGCCGGCAAGAGCTTCACGCTCGACTACCAGGTCTGTTGCTTCCCACAACCACCCCCGCCGCGGGTGCGCCACCAGTTTGTGGGCTTCTTGCACCACGCCGGCCTCCGGGGACCGGGTCCACTCGAGGTGGACGTAGAGAACGGCCGCAACAGGTGGACCGGGGTTCACCCCGTCTCCGCCGAGGTGCAGCTGCTCATCACGTTTCCCGATGGCTCCGAGACCACCACACGAGTTCGCGCACCACTCCTGGCGGGCTGGGGTTAGCGCATGCGCCCTCGTGCTCTGGATGAGAGGCGTGGTTTGACCCTGGAGACACGCGCTTTCCATCTTGGTGCCGAGCGTCTGGACGAGGCCGCCGCCGCACTGTTCGAGGAGGCCCGCCAGCGTGCGCGTCGGCGCCGACGGCGGCGGGCGGTGATCGCGGTCGGGGTGGTCGCGGCGGCCGGTAGTGCCGCGGCGACAGCGCTTCTGGTTCGCGGGCACGGGCGACAGCCGCGCTCCGCCAAGCCCGCGGCCGTCCTTTTCAGGCCTGGGCACGACGTTGTGTATCTGAGATACGACGCGCGCTGGTACTCGGGCGGCAGGATCTACCAACGCGCGTCAGACGAGCTGTGGTACACCGCCACGCAGGAGCGCTCTATCGGCCGCAGCGTGAGCCTGGCGAGCGCTCGCCCGGTCAGCTATCTCGAGGTGGTCGCCACAGCGCACACAATGCGCTCGTACGAGTCGCGCGCACAGACGCTCACGACACAGACGAACTGCCGCGCCAGGACAGGTGCCTTTCCGCACCCCTGGACCGCCGACCCCGTCGCCAACTTCAGCGCGCTCGAGAGCGCCGGCCAACTGCGCCCGCGCGGCCGCAGGACATTTGATGGTCGACGGGTGAACCGCTTCGTCGCGATCGTCGACCAAAACCAGCTCACCTATCTCGTCCCGCCAGGCAGTGCCGAACCAATCGGCATGGAAGTGGTCCCGGCAGCGACCGCGTCGCTACAGAACCCCGGAGCCTTCACCGGCAGCGTCGTCCGCTTCCTCGCGCACAAGAGAGAACCCCTCTCAGCCAGCACACGCCGGCTGGTCGCGATGAGCCCACACCCCGCAGCGCAAGCCATCCACCTCGGCAACAAATATTGCTGACGCGGTCCGGCCGACTGGCCGCGCCCCCCACCCACCGGGACGTTCGCTTTGGGCGAGAAGCGGTAGGCCGGCTTTAAGGCTCGAGTTCTCGGCGCGCGGTCGGATCGTGCGGCACGGTGACCACCGGCGTACCGAGTTGACGTGCGACATCGGTGGGCACGATCTCGCGCCCGAACGGCCAGAGTGAGATCGGGATCAACTTGAAGTTGGCGAGCGCGAGCGGGATGCCGATGATGGTGATCGCCAGCAGGACAGCGGTGATCAGGTGGCCGACCGCAAGCCACCAGCCCGCGAGTACCAGCCAGAGAACGTTGCCGATGACCGATGGAGCGCCGGCATCGTTGCGCTTGATCACTGTGCGGCCGAACGGCCAGAGCGCGAACACGCCGATCTTGAGCGCCTGGATCCCAAACGGAATCGTGATGATCAGGATGAACATGATCACCGCGGCGAACGCGTAGGCGATCGCCATCCAGAAGCCGGCGAGCACGAGCCAGATGATGTTGAGGATTAGCTTCACGAGCGCGTTGTCGAGGTCAAGGTAACCGCTCCGGTCCGCGGTGGATCGACGCTACTGCTTTCGCGTGAGGCTGTCGCGTAAAGGTGTGCAGCGTGCTGTGGGCCGGAGGTTGCGTGTGGCGCGGTTCCCGGTCCGCGGGCGCCGGTCAGGTGGCGATGGCGGCGGTCTTGTGCTGGTGGAGCTTGAGCAGGTTGTGGGTGGCGGCGATCAGGCGCCATTCGCTGCGCGCCGCGGATCTGCCTCGGCGTCGGAAGCGGTCGAATCTGCGGTTGTGCTTGGTGTGGCCGAAGACGGGCTCGATCATGGATTGGCGTTTTCGGTAGAGCTCGCCTGCGTGCTCTGTTGCGAGCACGCGGCGCATGAAGGCGTAGTAGCCGCCGTCCCAGCCCGGCCGCGCGTGCTCGCGTTTCTTTGAGTCGGGTGGGATCAGGACCTGGGTGCCGCGGTTGACGATGCTCTCCATCTGCTTCTGGTGCCAGTAGCCGGCGTCGGCGAGCACGACCTGCGGCCTGTCCGTGACGCCCGCTTTCTCGAGCTCTGTCTCGGTG
>DATEPK010000121.1:0-5285 GCA_035273245.1 Thermoleophilaceae bacterium | reverse complement strand
CGCAGGCACGTCCTCTCGCCGAGCTTCCACCACATGCTGCTGGAGGTGCGCCGCTTCCAGCGCGAGGCCCGCGCCCTGCTCCTCGGGGACGGCGACCCCTCGCTCGGCGAGTGGCTCGAGCAGCTGCGCTTCTCACGGCTGTTCATCGATCGCCTGATCGTGCCCCAGGCGTCCGCCGTGTGGTCTGCCGATCCGCGCCAGATGTGGGGCTTCCCCGCGCGCTTCCTGCTCAGCTTCTTCGACAACCACGGTGTGCTGCACCTGCGTGACCGGCCGGAGTGGAGAACGGTGACGGGCGGTTCTCACACGTACGTGCGCGCGCTCACGCGTGGCTTCGCCGGCAGTATCAGGACGCGGACGCCGGTGGCCCGGATCGAGCGCCACGACGACCACGTCTGCATCACGCCGCGCGGCGGAGAGCCCGAGCGCTTCGACCAGGTGATCCTCGCCGTGCACTCCGATCAGGCCCTGCGCATGCTCGCCGACGCGAGCGACCGCGAGCACGAGATCCTCGGGGCGATCCCCTATCAGCTCAACGAGGCCGTACTCCACACGGACCGTCGTCTGCTCCCGCGCCGGCGCCGCGCCTGGGCGAGCTGGAACTACCACCTCGGCGGCGAGAGCACCAGCCGCACGCGGGTGACGTACCACATGAACCGGCTCCAGTCACTGTCCGCAGACCGCGAGTTCTGCGTCACGCTCAACCGCAGCGAGGCGATCGACCCGGACAAGGTGATCAGGACGATCGCCTACGCACACCCGGTCTACACCTCGCGCGGCGCGCAGGCGCAGAAGCGGCATGCCGAGATCAGCGGGACCGCGCGCACCCATTTCTGCGGCGCTTACTGGGGATGGGGCTTTCACGAGGACGGCGTGGTGAGCGCGCTGCGCGTGTGCGAGCTACTCGGAGCGCACCTGGCGTGAGCGCGAGCGCGCTCTACGAGGGCACCGTGCGGCATCGCCGCGTTGCGGTTCGTGCACGCGAATTTCGATACTCGATCTACATGGCATACATCGACCTCGAGGAGCTGCCCGGCCTCCTCCGAGGCAGGCTCGTGTCGGCCCGGCCCGGCGTGGTTCGGTTCCGCCGCTCGGACTACCTCGGCGACCCGCGCGAGGACCTCGCCACGGCCGCGCGGGAGCGCGTGCACGAGCTCACCGGCCGCCGCCCGGAAGGACCCGTCCGACTGCTCACGAACCTGCGCAGCTTCGGCCACTGCTTCAACCCCGTGAGCTTCTACTACTGCTTCGATCGCCCGGGCGAGCGCGTGGAGGCGGTGCTCGCGGAGGTGACGAACACGCCGTGGGGCGACCGTCACGCCTACGCCCTGTCGCACTCGAACGGCGGGCGCGTGCTGAGCGGCCGTTCGGGGAAAGCTCTTCACGTGTCCCCGTTCATGGGCATGGACCACGAGTACGAATGGCGCGTGAGCGTCCCCGGCGAGACGCTCAGCGTGCATATCGAGAGCCACCGGGCCGGCGCGCGCGCCTTCGACGCCACACTCAACCTCGCGCGGCGCGAGCTCACTTCGCGCTCGCTCGCGTCCGCCACCGCACGTCATCCGATGAACACGCTGCACGTGCTCGCGCGCATCTACGGCCAGGCGCTACGGCTCAAGCTCGAGGGGGTGCCGGTTCACCCCAATCCGGGAGCGCCCCGATGAAGAACGCAGAGGCGCTCGGCCGGGCGGCGATCGGCGGGATCCTCCGGCGAATTCGCGTCGGAACCCTGCAGGTCATCGAGAACGGCGAATCCCGCACTTTCGGCCGCGGCGAGCCCAGCGCGGCCGTGCACGTGCGCTCCCCGCGGGTGTGGGCTTCGCTGCTCCACGGCAGCCGCGGTCTGGCCGAGTCGTACGCCGACGGGCTCTGGGATTCGCCCGACCCCGCCGACGTGGTGCGCGTGTGCGCGCTCAACATCGAGCCGTACGACCGCCTGCGCGCCAGGCTGGCGCCGCTGCGCGCCCCGCTGCACCGGGCCCTCGGCAGCGGCCGCCGCAATGACCGCGAGCGCGCACGCAAGGCGATTGCGGCGCACTACGACATCGGCAACGACCTCTTCGAGCTGATGCTGGACCCGACGATGACCTACTCGTGCGGCTTCTTCGAGTCGCCGGACGCCACGCTCGAAGAGGCGTCGCTGGCGAAGCTCGATCGCGCGTGCCGCAAGCTGCGCCTCGGGCCGGACGACCACGTGCTCGAGATCGGCACGGGCTGGGGCAGCTTCGCGCTCCACGCCGCGGGCGAATACGGCTGCCGCGTGACCACGACCACGCTCTCGCGCGAGCAGTACGACCACGCCCGCCGGGCAGTGCACGACGCCGGTCTCGACGATCGCGTGACCCTGCTGCTCGAGGACTACCGCGACCTCGCCGGCCGCTACGACAAGCTCGTCTCGATCGAGATGATCGAGGCCGTGGGGTGGCGCGAGTTCAGCACCTTCTTCGAGCGCTGCTCGCAGCTGCTCGAGCCCGACGGGACGATGCTCCTCCAGGCGATCACGATCGACGACCGCGCCTACGACGTCGAGAAGCACGCCGCCACCTTCATCCGCGAGCTGATCTTCCCCGAGGGCTGCCTGCCGTCGGTGGAGGTGATCTCGAGCGAGGTCGCCGCTCACACCGACATGCGCCTCATCGGCCTCGAGGACATCACCGCCCACTACGTGCCGACACTGCGCGCCTGGCGGGACAACCTGATCGCCGCAGCCGGCGAGCTGAGCCGCCGGGGCTACGACGAACGCTTCCAGCGCCTGTGGCGCTTCTACCTCGCCTATTGCGAAGCCGGCTTCGCCGAACGCCGCATCAGAGACGTTCAGGTCGTACTCGCCAAGCCGCTGTTCAGGGGAGAAGCTCCCAGCTCCTGGCTGCTTGCTGCCAGCAGCTAAGGGCTAGGAGCTGGCCGCTACTCAACCGTGTGAACCTTGAACAGGTTCGTTCCCCCAGCCTTTCCAGCCGGCAGTCCAGCTGTGATGCCTATGCGATCCCCTGGTGACACGAGCCCCGCCGCCTTCGCGGCCTGAGAGCACTCCTCCAGCAGGTCGAAGGTCTCGCTCGGCTCCTCGTTGAGCTGCGCCCGCACGCCCCAATGGAGCGACAGGCGGCGCACCACGTCGGGCCGGGGCGACAGCGCCAGCACCGGCACGTTGGGCCGGTGTGCGGAGATCAGCGCCGCGGTCCGGCCGGTGAACGTGGGGACCACGAGCGCCTTGAGGTTGAGCTGGTACGCGGCCCCCACGGCGCCGTAGGCGATCGTGGCGGACTCGTCGCTGCCGTTGTGGTGGTCGCCGCGGTCCGTGAGCCAGCGCCCGTAGGGCAGCTCGCGCTCGGTGGTCTCGGCGATCGACGCCATCATGGCCACCGCCTCCACGGGGTAGCGGCCGATCGCCGTCTCCTGGGAGAGCATCACGGCGTCGGTTCCGTCGAAGATCGCGTTTGCCACGTCGGTCACCTCGGCGCGGGTCGGCCGGCTCGAGTGCACCATGGACTCGAGCATCTGCGTGGCCGTGATCGCAGGGGTTGCGTAGCTGCCGGCGAGCATCAGCAGCCGCTTCTGGACGAGCGGCACCTCCTCGATGCGCAGCTCGATGCCGAGATCGCCGCGGGCGACCATGATCCCGTCGGCCGCCGCCACGATCTCCTCCGCGTTGGCCGCGGCCTGCGGCTTCTCGATCTTCGCGATCACCGGGATGTCGCGCCTATGTGCCTGGAGGCGCTCCTTCACGGGCTCGAGGTCGGCGCGGCTGCGGACGAACGAGAGCGCCAGCAGGTCCACCCCCATCTCCACCCCGGCGTCGATCAGCCTCAGGTCCTCCTCGCTCACCGCGGGCAGCGCCATGGTGACGTTCGGCAGGTTCAGCCCCTGGCGCGAGGCGAGCGTGCCGCCCACCTCCACCTCGGTGATCACCTCGCCGTCGTACACCTCGTCCACGCGCAGCCGGATCGCGCCGTCGGCGAGGTAGGCCACGTCGCCCGTGTGCATGATCTCGGCGAGCCCCGGCCAGGCAACGGGCAGCCGCTCCGCGGTTCCCTCGATGCGCTCAGGCGTGAGCACCACCCGCGTGCCCGTGCCGAGCTCGATCACACCGTCCTGCACCGGCCCGATCCGGAGCTTCGGCCCCGGCACGTCCTGGAGTACCGCCACCTCGCGGCCCGCACGCTCGGATGCCTCGCGGATCATCGTGACCGTCTCGGCGTGCTCCTCCGGGGTCTCGTGCGCGAAGTTCAGCCGGGCCACGTCCATGCCGGCGCGGATCATCCGCTCGAGCACATCCACCGTGCGCGAGGCCGGGCCGATCGTGGCCACGATCTTTGTCGAGCGCAACTTCACCTCCTTCACAGTGTGACGATCGGGATCATTCGGCTTGTCCAGATTTGGACAAATAGGACGGCATCAAGAAAAGCCCGCTCTTAGCGACTGGCCCACCTGACGAGGGTTGACCGATGCGCCGCCCACATCGTAGGTTTTCCGAGTCGGTCACGGCCTCGCGGCTTTTCAGGAGAGAGGGATACGCCGGACTTCGCGAGTTGGAGTCCGCCCGATCCGGGGCATTGCCGCGCGGTGTCGTGGTAACTCAAATAGTTGACGTACGCGGGGAGGTTTCATGGGCGACACCGCCACGGTCGATGCTGCGCCGCCACAACATTTGCGCGCGCTCGAACAGGCAAATCGCGTTCGGCTTGCACGCGCTGAGCTGAAGCGAAAGGTCGCACTACAGGAGATGAGTGTCGTAGAGGTGATCCGCACCTGCCCCTGGGAGGCGCGGAGCATGTCGATCAGCGATCTGCTGATGAGCCAGAGGCGATGGGGACGCGCCCGCTGCCGCCGGCTGCTCTTATCCCTCGGCATTCCCGAGAACAAGAAGATCGGGACGTTCACAGAACGGCAGAGGGATGCGCTGGTGACCGGGCTTTCAGCCCGGTACAGCGAACCGCCCGCCATCACCACAGCACCGGTGTTCGAGCCCGAGCCGTTCGAGCTGGTGGGCGCAGTCGCGGCGGTAGCGCGCTGAGGGCGAGGTCGGAGGCCGGAGGCCGGAGGTGGGAGGTCACAGGCCTTCCTCCGACCTCCGACCTCCGACCTCTGACCTCCTTCTATTTCGCGCGAAAACCCACCCCACCCGAGCGCTTCTTGAACGCTTCGCGCGCGAGATAGAAGGTGAGCCCCGCGACAGCGAGCGCGATCAACGCCACGATCCACAGCTTGATCGGATGGACGACCAGGGTGACCACGACGATCGTGAGCACCCCGGCGGCGGCGGCGAAGATCGAGGTGTGGGAGCGGTA
>DATEPK010000120.1:0-3823 GCA_035273245.1 Thermoleophilaceae bacterium | reverse complement strand
ATCAGATCATGGCCCGCAAGCGTGGCGGCATCACTCATGGAGGTGAGGCTAACAAGCGGGGCGGGCGAAGCTGCTGCTCGTCCGATTCGATCCCGCAATGTGCGGGATTCAGCCGATCGAGTCGAGGCGTCCCACGATCTCATCGGCGTGTTTGACGAACGCCGAGGGGTCGAAGATCGCGTCGAGGTCGAGCTCCGGCGCCGCCTGCGACAGGAGGTCGCGGAACTCCACGCCCTCGTCCCATGCGCGCTGCGCGTTCTCCTGCACGATGCGGTAGGCGTCGTCGCGCGAGCGGCCGGACTCCACCAGGGCGAGGAGCGCGCGCTGCGAGAACAGGGCTCCGTGCGTGGCGTTCAGGTTCGCCCGCATGCGGTCCGCGTGCACGGTCATGCCCTCCACCACCCGCTTCCCCAGCGACTGCGCGTAGTCGAGCAGGATCGTCGCGTCCGGCAGCGCCACGCGCTCGACCGACGAGTGAGAGATGTCGCGCTCGTGCCACAGCGCCACGTCCTCAATGCCCGCCTGCGCGTAGCCGCGCAAGAGCCGCGCGATACCGGTGATGCGCTCGCTCACGATCGGATTGCGCTTGTGCGGCATCGCCGAGGAGCCCTTCTGCCCGGCGCGGAACGGCTCCTCCACCTCGCGCACCTCGGTGCGCTGAAGGTGCCTGATCTCCGTGGCGAAGCGCTCGAGCCCGGCGCCGGCAACAGCCACCGCGGAGAGCAGCTCGGCATGCCTGTCGCGCGCCACCACCTGGGTGGAGACGTTCTCGCGTCCAAGGCCAAGCCGCTCGAGCACGCGCTTCTCGAACTCGGGGCCGTTCGTGGCGTAGGTGCCCACGGCGCCCGACAGCGCGCCCACGGAAGCCTGCTCCACCGCCCGCTCGAGCCGCCGCAGGTTGCGATGGGCCTCGAAGGCGAAGCCCGCCAGCTTCACACCGAACGTGGTGGGTTCGGCATGAACCCCGTGCGTGCGCCCGACGCACAAGGTGTCTTTGTACTCGCGGGCGCGTGCGATCAACGCATCGCGGTAGTCGCGCGCGCCGCCGATCAGGATCAGCCCGGCGGCGGTGAGTTGCAGCGCCAGTGCAGTGTCGAGCACGTCGGACGAGGTGAGCCCGTGGTGCACCCAGCGCCCAGCCTCGCCAACCGAGCCGGCCACCACGTCCACGAACGCGGCAACGTCGTGGTCAGTGACCTTCTCCCGCTCCTTCACGGCCTCGACGGTGAAGGACGCGCGGTCGCGGATCTCCGCGGCATCGTCCGCGGGCACCACACCCATCTCGGCCAGCACGTCGGTCGCCGCCAGCTCGACAACGAGCCAGCAGTCGAGCTTGCGCTGCTCTGACCAGACCGCCCCGATCTCGGGGCGTGTGTATCGCTCTATCACCCCTGGACGATCTTGGCAGCCATGATCGCCGCGTTCTTCGAGCCGTTGATGCCCATGCACGCCACCGGCACGCCCGGAGGCATCTGCGAGATGGCGAGCAGAGCGTCGAGCCCGCCGGCCACGGAGCTGGAGGAGGTCAACGGCACGCCGATCACCGGCAGGTCCGTGTGCGCCGCCACCACGCCCGGCAGCGCGGCCGCCAGCCCCGCCCCGGCGATGATCACTTTGAGCCCGCGCATGCGCGCGTTCTTCGCGTAGTCCGCCACAACCTCCGGGTCGCGGTGCGCGCTCATCACGCGGATCTCGTAGCGAATCCCCCGCTCCTCGAGCTCCTTGCCCGCCTTCTCCATCACGGGCATGTCGCTCTTCGACCCCATCACGATCCCCACGAGGGGAGCGTCCACGTCGAGGTCCTCGAACATCGTCTCGACCTCGGTCTGAGTCGAGGGCGTTTGAGCCGCCCCCGGCTGTTCTTCACTCAAGCTTCCACCCTTTCCACCGCGCGCGCGGCTATGTCATGACGCATCTGCTTGCCGTCGAACTCAACCCGCTCGGCGGCCGCATAGGCGCGGTCGCGGGCCTCTCCCGGCGTGGCGCCGATGCCGGTGACGTTCAGTACCCGCCCGCCCGCCGTCACAAGCTTCCCATCCCGCTCCGCCGTGCCCGCGTGGAGGAGCTCCGTCTCTAGGGCGTCGATTGCGCGCAGGCCGGTGATCTCGTCGCCCGACGACGACGACTCCGGATAGCCGCGCGAGGCGAGCACGACCGTGACAGCCCAGGCATCCGACCATTCCATATGGACGCCCTCGAGCCCTCCGGGACGCGACGCGCGGTCGAGCAGGTCGAGCAGGTCCGAGCGCAGCCGCGGCAGAACCGCCTGCGTCTCCGGATCGCCGAAGCGCGCGTTGTACTCGAGCACCTTCGGCCCGTCCGGCGTCATCATGAGGCCCGCGTAGAGCACGCCGTGGAACGGGGTGCCGCGCCGCCGCAGCTCATCCACGATCGGCTGGTGGACGGTGCGTGCCAGCACCTCCACGTGGTCCGATCCGATTCCCGGCACCGGCGAGTAGCTGCCCATGCCGCCGGTGTTCGGCCCCTCGTCGCCGTCGAAGATGCGCTTGTAGTCCTGCGCCGGCGCCATCGGCACCGCGGTCATGCCGTCGCACAGGGCGAGCAGGGAGAGCTCCTCGCCCTCGAGGAACTGTTCGATCACGACCTTCGTGCGGCCGAAGCGCTGGTCCACGAAGAACTCGTCCACCGCGGCGCGCGCCTCGCGCTCGTTCTGGCAGATGATCACGCCCTTGCCCGCCGCGAGCACATCGGCTTTCAGCACAGCCGGATAAGACGCGCACGCGAGGTGGTCGAGCGCCTCCTGGCGGTCCGTGAACACCGTGTAGGAGGCGGTGGGCACGCCCACGTCACGCATCAGCTCCTTGGCGTAGGCCTTCGATCCCTCGATGCGGGCAGCCGCCGCGCTGGGGCCGAACGCGCGAACGCCGGCGTCCGCAAGCTGATCGACGATGCCGCCGACGAGCGGCGCCTCCGGTCCGACCACGACGAAGTCCACCTTCTGCTCGACCGCCAGGCTCACGAGCCCCGGCACGTCGTCGGCGGCGACGTCGAAGCACGGCACCCTGTCACGAGCTATGCCGGCATTGCCGGGCGCAGCGAGCAGCTCCGGGCGCTGCGGGCTGCGGAACAGCGCGCGAACGATCGCGTGCTCCCGCCCTCCGGCTCCAATTACCAGTACCCGCACAGACCTACAGCGCGGCGATGAAGTCGTCGACGGGGATCGCCACGAGGGTCTCGTACTTCGACGTGCCTCGCGAGCCGAGCTCGAGCGAAACGCGCGCGATCGTCTGCTCGTCCGGCGCCTCGACGATGTTCACGAAGTCGAAGCGGCCGAGCGTCGCCCACTGCGCCTTGACCGTCGCCCCGAGCTGTTCGACCTCTTTGTTCACCTCGCGGATGCGCGTGGGATTGTTCTTGATGGTCTGAACTCCCTCAGGGGTGAGCGTGCTCAGGAGCACGAAAGTGGGCATGGCCGTTCCTTTCCCGTCTGATGCGTGCAGCCGGGTTTCTCGCATCTTTTTCGACCGGATGCAAGCCGGGGGTCTGTGGAGCGCTCAATCGGGGTAGAAGTTCACAGTCAGCGCGACTCGCGCGGTCAGGGGACGACCAACCGGAGGCTTCAGATGAGGAGTAGGACGATCGCGGCGGCCATCGCGGGACTCGCCGTAGCGGGTGGCACCGCAAGCGCCCAGGCGGCAACCGTGGCGGTGGACGCCACGTGTTATCTCAGCGGCTCGCCGGTGAACGCGACCGGTGCGGGGTTCACGCCGAACGGCGCGGTGAACTTCGCCTTCGACGGGCAGCTCTCGGGCAGCGGCGTGGCCGACGCCGCCGGCAACATCACCTCGCCGCTCACGGCGCC
>DATEPK010000119.1:0-2477 GCA_035273245.1 Thermoleophilaceae bacterium | reverse complement strand
GTGAAGGACACCACCAAGCCGAAGGTGACGGTGGCCGGCGTGCGCGCGGCATGTGTCACGCACACGGTCGCGGTCCGAGTTCATGCGAGCGACGCGTCTGGCGTGAAGAGCACGCGCGTGACGCTCGACGGCAAGCGGATCCACACGAGGAACAAGACGAGCTTCACGCTCAAGATCAACGTGCGCAAGCTCAAGGCCGGACGGCACGTGCTGCGCATCACCACGACGGACGGTGCCGGCAACACGACCAGCACGCGGCGCACCATCACGCGCTGCGCGAAGCGTGCCGCCAAGCCCCGCCGCCGCGTGGCGCCGCGCTTCACTGGCTGATTTCGCATACCCGTCCGGACTTTTGCCGGCAGGGGCGGCAAAAGTCCGGTTGGGTCAGTCGGTGAGCGCCATCTGGGTGCATGTGAAGACCGCCATCAGGCGGTCTTCACGCGTGATGCGCACCTCCCACACCTGAGTGCGGCGGCCGATGTGGTGCGGCCTCGCCGTGGCCACCAGCTCGTCTCCCACACGCGCGCCGGCGAACACGTTGGTCTTCAGCTCGACGGTGCTGAAGCCGGTGCCCTCCGGCAGGTGGCGCAGCGTCGCCCACGCTGCCACCGTGTCGGCGAGCGTGACCCAGCCGCCGCCATGCAGGAAGCCGAAGGGGTGGAGGTGCCGCGACTCCACCAACATGCGCCCGCGCGCCAGCTCGTCCGTGACCTCGAGAGGCTCGATGCCAAGCTGGTCGGGCAGCGTGCCCTTCTGAAACTCCGCGATCCCCTCGGGGGTGATCTCCACGCGGCCGGCTCTAGCTCTGGAGGACGCTCTCGTCGTAGAGCTTCTTCACTCGCACCGTGCCCTTCGGCGCGGCGCTCAGGCAGAGCTCGCACAGCACGCACTCGTCGAGGTTGTCCTCGACGATCTCGACGTGCCCGTCCGCGTTCTTGAAGATGTCCACCGGGCAGGCGTCCTCGAGCTTCTGCGCGATGTCCGCCTGGTCGCGGATCTGGTCCTCTACCTCGACGTCGATGAATAGCCCAGGCATCAGGCTGCCACCTCCCTGCCGAGCTTCTGCTTGATGAGGTCCGGGATCTCGGCGATCTCCTCGGCCACCGTGATGCCCGCCTCCGCGAGCCGCTCGATCTTCTCGGAGGCGGTGTCGGCCTTGCCCTCCACGATCGTGCCCGCGTGGCCGAAGCTCATGCCCGGCATCTCGTCCATGAAGCGCCCGGCCATGAAGGCGACGATCGGCAGGCGCGAGTCGTTCTCGGTCACGTAGCGAGCGAGCTCTGCCTCCATGCGGCCGCCCGGCTCGGTGTAGATCACGATCGCCTCCGTCTGCTCGTCGGCCTCGAAGAGGGGCATCAGCTCGGCATACGTCGAGCCGATGATCGCGTCGCCGCCGATCGAGATGGCTGTGGACACTCCGAGGCCGGCGGCGGTCAAGGTCGAAGAGATCTCCGTGGTCATGCCGCCGGAGCGCGACATCACGCCAACGATGCCCGGCTGGTAGGACTTGGCAGCGTCCTTGGCGGGACCGCCGATGCCGCCCATCTTCGCCACCCCCGGGCGGATGATGCCGAGGCAGTTGGGACCGATGATGCGCGCACCGCGCAGGTTCGCGAGCTCGACCATCTGCGCCACGTCGTAGCGCGGGATGCGCTCGGTCACGATCACGATCAGCTTGATGCCGGCCTCGATCGCCTCGAACACCGCGTCGCGCGTGAACGCGGGCGGCACCGTGACCACGCTGCCGTCCGGCACGCGACCCTCGGCCTCGACCAGCTGCGCCACCGAGTCGTACACCGGCACACCGTGCACCTCGCGCCCCTTGCGCCCCGGCGTCACGCCGCCCACGATCTTCGACCCGTAGTCGAGACACTCGCGCGTGAGGTTCACCGCCTCGCGGCCGGTGATGCCCTGGACGATGAACGTCGTGTTCTCGTCGATCAAATGGTTCATGCGGCCACACCCACCTTTTCAACAGCGCGGCGCGCGGCCTCGTGCAGTGACACGGACCGGTCGCAGTACTCGACGCCGTACTTCTCGAGGATCTTGAAGCCCTCGTCCTCCCAGGCCCCCGGGATGCGGAAGATCGCGATCTTCTCCGCCGGGTCGTAGCCCAGCTCGACGCACGCCTTGATCACGCCGCGGGCCACGATGTCCACGCGGGTGTTGGAGACGATCGACATCATCACCGCGATCTTGTCCACGCCCGGCTTGGACAGCACGAGCTTCGTGAGGTTGCAGGCCTTGGACACGCTCGGGTTGCCGCCGATCTCGCAGTAGTTGGCGGGCTTGCCGCCCTGCGTCTGCACGGCATCGAAGAGGGTGAGCGAGCCGCCGCCCGCGCCGATCACGAGGCCGAGGTTGCCGTCGAACTCGGTCACGTTGCCCGCAACGCCGCGGTGGTCGACCGAGTCGATCTTCTCGCCCTCGATCTCGAACGGCGTGGGCTCGCGCGCCTCGCGCGTCTCCTCGTCGGC
>DATEPK010000118.1:0-3835 GCA_035273245.1 Thermoleophilaceae bacterium | reverse complement strand
CCGGGCGCGATCGAGATGATGGACTCGCTCGCGATCGAGGCCGCCGAGGGAGCTACGCATGCGGGCTATCCGCCGGACGCGGGCGCGGCGCTCGTGGTGGAGCTGGACGGCTCGGAGGCCGAGTGCGAGCACCGCTTCAAGGAGGTCGAGAAGCTCTGCGAGCGCAACGGGGCGACCAGCATCCGCGTCGCGCAGGACGAGGCGGAGCGGCAGCTGATCTGGAAG
Source organism: Thermoleophilaceae bacterium (assembly GCA_035273245.1). Classification (GTDB taxonomy): domain Bacteria; phylum Actinomycetota; class Thermoleophilia; order Solirubrobacterales; family Thermoleophilaceae; genus JAICJR01. The sequence continues at coordinate 3,610 of DATEPK010000118.1, read as the reverse complement.
GCGCGCAAGGCCGCGTTCGCCGCTATGGGGCGCGTGTCCACGCACTACTACGTGCAGGACGGCGTGATCCCGCGCACCAAGCTGCCGGAGGTGCTCGAGCGGATCGAGGAGCTGTCGAGGGAGTACGGCATGCCGGTGGCCAACGTGTTCCACGCGGGCGACGGCAACCTGCACCCGCTCGTCTGTTACGACGGCCACGTCGAAGGCCAGGCCGAGCGCGCTGAAGAGCTGTCCGGAAAGATCCTCACCGCCTGCGTGGACGCCGGCGGCTCGATCACCGGCGAGCACGGCGTGGGCTACGACAAGAAGCGCTACATGCCGCGCATGTTCGAGGAGGCGGACTTCGACGCGTTCCAGCGGCTGCGCTGCGCATTCGACCCGGCGGGCATGGCCAACCCTGGCAAGGTGATGCCCACGCCAAGGCTGTGCGGAGAAGTGCCGGGGCCGTACCGGCAGCACCCGCTGGAGGCGGCTGGGATTGCGGAGCGCTTCTGATGGGTGCTGCCGCTACGGCCCAGATTGCGGAGTGCGGAAGCAGAGGGCAGAGCGTGCGGGTCCGGGGTGGGGGCACGAAGTTCGAGTGGGGAGCTCCCGCGGACGATCCGGATGTGATCGTTTCCACCGCTGAGCTCGACCGGATCCTCGAACACAACGCGGGCGACTTCACCGCGATTCTCGAGGCGGGCGTGCCGCTCGCGCGGGCGCAGGAGGAGTTCGCCGGCTCGGGACAGATGCTGGCCCTCGATCCGCCACTCGGCCAGGGTGGGGCCGCCACGATCGGCGGCGTCGTGGCGAGCGGTGACTCGGGTCCGCTGCGGCACCGCTACGGCGCGCCGCGCGACCTCGTACTGGGTATGACCGTCGCGCTGTCGGACGGGACCGTCGCGAAGTCGGGCAGCACGGTGATCAAGAACGTGGCGGGCTACGACCTCGGCAAGCTGTTCGCCGGCTCGTTCGGCACGCTGGGGCTGATCGTGCAGGTGGTGGTGCGGCTGCACCCCCAGCCGAAGCGGACGGTCACGGCGATCGGCCGCTCGAATGACCCGGACGCCGTGGCGCGCGGCGCCTCAGACCTCGCGCACGCGTCGCTCGAAAAGGAGTGCGTGGACGTGCGCTGGGGAAACGGCGAGGGCGCCTCGCTCGCTCGGCTCGGCGGCGAGACGGCGGCAGCCCAGGCGGAAGCCGCCACACGCGTTCTCGCCGACGCCGGGCTCGAGGCAGAGATCGTCGAAGACGACTCCGACCTGTGGGCCTTCCAGCGCGACAGCCAGCGGAGCACCGACCGCGCGGTGGTACGCGTGTCAGGACTTCAAGCCGAGCTGGGCCGCACGATGCGCGCAGCCGAGTCGCTCGGCGGCTCACTCGTCGGGCGCGCATCGCTTGGCATCTCATGGGTCACGCTCGACCCGTCACGGATCACCGATCTCCGACACCTGCTCACACCGTTCCCCTGCGTGGTGCTGGACGCGCCGCGAGACGTCCGAGCATCGCTCAATGTTTGGGCCGCCGAGCCGTCGCCTCTCGCCCAGCGCGTGAAGCAGCGCTTCGATCCGGCGGGAATCTTCGCCCCGGGAACGTTTCCCGTATGACGAGCTTCGACACCATTCGCCCTCCCGAAAAGGAGCTGATCGAGGACTGCGTGCACTGCGGCTTCTGCCTTCCCACCTGCCCCACCTACCACCTGTGGGGCGAGGAGATGGACTCGCCGCGCGGCCGCATCGTGCTGATGCGGGAGGCGCGCGAGGGAGCCGAGGTCTCAGACGAGGTGGTGACGCACTGGGACCGCTGCCTCGGCTGCATGGCCTGTGTGACCGCGTGCCCGTCGGGCGTGCAGTACGACAAGCTGATCGAGGACACGCGCGCCCAGGTGGAGCGCAACCACTCGCGCTCGCCGGGCGACCGGCTCTGGCGCAACCTCCTGTTCGAGCTCTTCCCGCACCCGGCCAGGCTGCGCGCGCTCGCGCCGCTGATGGCGCTGTCGCGCAAGCTCGGCATGCACCAGCTGGCACGCCGCGGCGGCCCGCTCCCACGCGCCCGTGCCCTCGCTTCGCTCACGCCGGACACGCCCCTGCGCAAGTCGTTCAAGCGGCTGCCCGAACGCGTGCAGGCGCGGGGCGAGAAGCGCGGCACCGTCGGCCTGCTCCAGGGCTGCGTGCAGCGGGTGTTCTTCCACGACGTGAACGTGGCAACGGCGAAGGTGCTCGCGGCGGAGGGCTTCGAGGTGCACGCGCCGCGCCTGCCGCGCTGCTGCGGTGCGCTTCAGATGCACACGGGCTACGACTCGCGCGACCTCGCCCGTGCGACCATCGAGGCCTTCGAGCAGTGCGACTACGTGGTGGCCAACGCCGCCGGCTGCGGCTCATCGATGAAGGATTACGCGCACCTGCTGCGTGACGACTCCGCGTGGGCGGAGAGGGCGAAGTCGTTCTGCGCGAAGGTGCGCGACGTGACCGAGCTGCTCGCCGAAGCCGGCACACGCGCCGAGCGGCATCCGGTGAACATGAAGGTGGCCTATCACGACGCCTGCCACCTCGCCCACGCGCAGGCCGTGCGTGCGCAGCCGCGCGAGCTGCTCAGCGAGATTCCGGGCCTTGAGGTGGTGGAGCCGGAGGGTTGGGAGATTTGCTGCGGCTCCGCGGGTATCTACAACCTGTTGAACCCGGAGCCCGCCATCGAGCTGGGGCGCCGGAAGGTGAAGAACCTGCTCGCCACAGGCGCGGACACGATCGCCGCCGGCAACCCCGGCTGCGCGATCCAGATCGCCGCCGTGAGCGAGGAGATGGGGCAGCCGCTGCGCGTGCTGCACCCCGTGGAGCTGATTCAGATGTCGATACAGGGAGGCAGCAGGAATGGCAAGCGTTGACGTGAAGGGCCTTGAGATCCACGCTCCGGTGAGCGGCCGCATGGAGGAGGTGCTCACGGAGGAAGCGCTCGAGTTCGTGGCGGGTCTGCACCGCGAGTTCGGGTCCACGCGTCAAGAGCTGCTGGAGAGGCGTGCGGAGCGGCGTGCCGAGCTCGACGCCGGCGGCACGCTCGACTTCCTGGAGTCCACACGCAACATCCGTGAGGACGACAGCTGGGTGGTGGCGGCGGCGCCCACCGACCTGATGGACCGGCGCGTGGAGATCACCGGGCCCACGCAGCGCAAGATGGTGATCAACGCGCTCAACTCGGGCGCCCGCGGGTTCATGGCGGACTTCGAGGACTCGAACTCGCCCACCTGGGAGAACATGATCGAGGGCCACGTGAACCTCACGGACGCGATCGAGGGCACGATCAAGTTCGAGCAGGAGGACGGCAAGAAGTACCGCCTGAACGAGGAAGTGGCCACGCTGCTGGTGCGCCCGCGCGGCTGGCACCTGCCCGAGAAGCACCTGACCGTGGACGGCGAGCCGATCGCCGGCGCGTTCTGCGACTTCGGCTTCTACTTCTTCCACAACGCCCAGCGCCTGCTCGACAAGGGCAGCGGGCCGTACTTCTACCTGCCGAAGATGGAGTCGCACCTGGAGGCGCGGCTGTGGAACGACGTGTTCAACTGGGCGCAGGACCAGCTCGACATCCCCCGCGGCACCGTGCGCGCGACCGTGCTCATCGAGACCGTTCCCGCCGC
>DATEPK010000117.1:0-7835 GCA_035273245.1 Thermoleophilaceae bacterium | reverse complement strand
ACGAGCTTCATCACCTCAACCTCGCGGCGGCGGGCGAAGATCGACAGGCGGATCGTGTTCGCGATCAGCGCGATCGAGGCGAGGATGAGCAGCCCGGCCATGCTCGCCGTGAGCGTCTTCACGAGACTGGTGGCCGAGAGGATCTTCTTCGTGTCCGACTCGCGGTTGCGCACATCGGCTATGCCGGCCATGGCGAACGTGCGCTTGCCGTTCGCGGGATCAATGTGCACGAGCGAGTTGACGATGCCCTGCACCTGGCCGGGATCCTTCGGCACCACGCGGTAGGTCGCGGGCAGCGGGTTGCGGCCGAGCAGCTGGATCGCGCCCTTCGTGTCCGGACGCTGGGACTGAAGGTCGCTGAGTGCCTGCTGCTTGGACACGTAGTCCACCGTCTTCACGTTTGGCGTTGTGCTGAGCCGCTGGCGCAGCGCGGTGAGCTGCGGCTGCGTGATGTTGTCCGCCAGGTAGACGTTCACCACCACGCGGCTGCGCACCTTGTTGGCCGTGCCCGTGGTGGCCTGCACAACGGGGATGAACACGCCCAGCACCACCGCGGTGAGCAGCACGGTGAGCATGGCCGCGAGGCTCGGCGCGGCGTTGCGCTTGAGCGCGCGGAAGGCTTCTTTCAGAAAGAAGGCGGGACGCACTAGTTCGGGTGTCCCTCGTCGCCGATGCCGAGTTCGCCGCGCAGCCGGATGGCGAATTCCTTGGTCGACTCGTCCGGGCGGTAGAGGCCGGAGATCTGGTCGCGGATGATGCGGCCCTCGGACAGCTCGATCACGCGCCGCCGCATCTTGTCCACCATCTCGCGGTCGTGGGTCGCGACGAGCACCGTCGTGCCGGTGCGGTTGATGCGGTAGATCAGCTGCATGATCCCGATCGAGGTCTCGGGATCGAGGTTGCCGGTGGGCTCGTCGCAGAGAAGCAGCGGCGGGTGGTTCACAAACGCGCGCGCGATCGACACGCGCTGCTGCTCACCGCCCGACAGCTCGTCCGGGTAGTTGTGAAGCTTGGTGGAGAGGCCAACGAGACGCAGGATGTCCGGCACCTTGCGGCGGATCGACTGGCGCGGCTCGCCGATCACCTCGAGCGCGTACGCCACGTTGGCGTACACGGTGCGGTTGGGGAGCAGCTTGTAGTCCTGGAACACCACGCCAATGTTGCGGCGCAGGTACGGCACGCGCTTGCGCGGGATCTCGCCGAGGTGGCGCCCCGCGATCGAGATGCGGCCCTGCGACGGCTCGAGCTCCTTCATCAGAAGACGCATGCACGTGGACTTCCCGCAGCCGGTGGGACCGACGAGGAAGACAAAGTCGCCTCGCCCGATGCGCATCGACACGCGCTCGAGGCCGACGCTGCCCCCGTCGTACACCTTCGTCACGTCATCGAACTCGACGACCGGGACGTTGCGCCCCTGCGGCCTCTGCGCGCGGGGCAGCGGACGCGCGGGCACGGGCATGTCTGTACGTGGCAGTGAAGCCATTCGGGCCGTACTTGATAGCGGTTTGGGCCGCGGAATGGGATGTGTGCAGCGCTTCTTGCAGCGCCCGCGCTACGGCACGGGGACGATCCGCATGTACGGGCGCGGCTCTTCCCAGCCGTCCGGGTAGCGCTCGCGCGCCTCTTCGTTCGAGACCGAGCCCGAGAGAATCGCCTTCTCACCCGGCTGCCACTGCGCCGGCGTCGACAGCTGGTGGTCGGCCGTGAGCTGCAGCGAGTCGATCACCCGCAGCACCTCGTCGAAGTTGCGCCCGGTGCTCATCGGATACACGAGGACGAGCTTGATCTGCTTGTCCGGGCCGATCACGAAGACGTTGCGGAGCGTCGCGTTCTGAGCGGGAGTGCGCTCGGTGGGATCGCCCGACACGTCCGCGGGCAGCATCCCGTACAGCTTCGACACGTTGAAGTCGGTGTCGGCGATCAGCGGATAGTTGGGCGCGGTGCCCTGGGTGTCAGCGATGTCCTCCGCCCACTTCTCCGTGTTCTCGAGCGGATCCACGGAGAGCCCGATGATCTTCACGCCCCGCCTGTCGAACTCCGGCTTGATGGCGGCCATGTAGCCGAGCTCGGTGGTGCACACCGGGGTGAAGGCGCGCGGGTGGGAGAACAGCACGGCCCAGTCGTCCCCGATCCAGTCGTGGAAGCTGATGCGGCCCTCAGTGGTGTCCGCCTCGAAGTCGGGCGCGGTGTCGCCGATCGTCAATGCCATAAGAACGTCTCCTTCTTCGAATCCCGTGAAAACGTACCGGAGTTAGCGAGTTTGGGTCAAAGCGGCTGGCCCCGGCCGTCGAGCAGCACGTCCAGCAGCCCGGGGAAGCGCTTGTTCAGATCGTCGCTGCGGAGCGTGGTGAAGCGCTCGGTGCCGTCGGCCCGTGTGCGGGTCACGCCCGCCTCGCGCAGCAGGCGCAGGTGGTACGAGCAGGTCGAAGCCGGCAGGCCGACCTCGTCCTGAATCTGCGTGCAGCTCAGCTCGCCGCGGTCCGCCAGCGTGCGGACGATCGCGAGGCGCAGCGGATCGCCGACCGTCCTCAGGATCTCAGCGAGGTCGAGGTCGGTGGCCGCAGGGTGACGGATCTCTCGTAGGGCGCTTGGCACGCCCACTATGGTACAACCATATTTCCAAAGTTTTTGAAATATGCCATCTCACAGAGCTCGCTCCCGGCCCGTTTTGCAAGGAACACCATGAACCCCACACCCACATCCATCCGCATCCGTCCCCGGCTCGGAGCGCGCAGCTCCTTCGCGGTGGTGGCATCGCTGATCGGCCTCGCGCTGTTCGCGTCCTCCACCCCGTCTCCGATGTACGGGCTCTATCAGCAGGAGTGGCACTTCTCGACCCCCGTGCTGACGCTCGTGTACGCGGTCTACGCGTTCGGCGTGCTCGGCGCGCTGCTCCTCGTCGGACGTGTCTCGGATGATGTGGGGAGGCGACCGGTGCTCGCGGTGTCGCTCGGCGGGCTCTTCGGCGCGGGGATCCTGTTCGCGCTCGCACACTCGGTTGGCTGGCTGTTCGCGGCACGCGCGCTTCAGGGCGTGACCACCGGCGCGGTGCTCGGCGCCGCGGGCGCCGCGCTGCTCGACCTTCACCCGCGCGGCGACGGCGCGCACGCCGGTTTGATCAACGGCGTGGCGAGCGCCGGCGGCCTCGGGCTTGGCGCCCTGGTGGCTTCCGTGCTGTCGCAGTACGTGGCGGATCCGCTCGTCGTGCCGTTCCTGGTCCTGCTCGGGCTGATCGCGGTGGCGTTTGCGCTCACGCTCGCTCTGCCGGAGCCCGTGGCCCAGCGCACGCGCCCGAGCCTGCGCCCGCAGCGGCCGCACGTGCCGGCTACGGCGCGGCGCGCGTTCCTGCTCGCGGGGCTCGGCGTGCTCTCCTCGTGGTCGATCGGCGGGCTCTACCTCGCGCTCGGTCCGACGCTCGTCAGCGAGCTCCTCCACAGCACGAACCGCATGGCCGGCGGCGCGGCCGTGCTGGCGCTGACGATCCCGGCCTCGCTCTCACAGCTCGTTTGGAACAAGCTCGAGCCGCGGCGCGCCGCCGCGGTCGGGTCGGCCACCCTCGGGGTGGGGATGGCGCTCACGCTCGCATCGCTCTCAACAGGCTCGGCGGTTCTCTTCCTCATTCCGACGGCGATCACCGGTGCCGGCTTCGGCCTCGCCTTCCTCGGCGCGCTCCGCTCGCTCACCGCGGCGATCCCGGAGCGCCAGCGAGCCGAGGTGATGTCGGCCTTCTACATCGTCGCGTACCTGTCGCTGTCGCTGCCCGCGGTGGGAGCCGGGCTCGCGGTGCCGGCGCTGGGACTCGAGCCGACGTTCCGGATCTTCAGCGCCGCGGTGGTCGTGCTCGCGCTTGGCCTGAGTGTGACGCTCGCCCGTACGCCTAGCGCGGAACGATCCGGTAGCGGAGGTAGAGCTCGCTTCCTGCCTCCATCGCCCATACGCGCTCGAGCTGGGTCAGCTCGGGCAGCGGAGCCCCCGCCACGATCGTGAATGCGTCGGCTCCGCCGGCGATCGTCGGCGAGAGCGTGAGGAACAGCTCGTCAACGAGTCCGTACGGGATGAGCGATGCGTTGAGCGTCGGGCCGCCCTCGCAGAGGATCGAGCGGACGCCGTAGTCGTCGCGGAGGCGGCCCATCAGCGGCCGGAGGTCGAAGGGGTCGGCGTCCGCGCGCAGGTAGTCCACCTGTGCCCGGTGCCCGCTGAGCTCGTCCCGCGAGTGGGTGAGGATCACGACGTGCGAGCCCGGGTCCTGAAGGAGCGGCATGTCCACCGGCAGATCCAGGCCGCCGCTCACGATCACGGCGATCGGGTCCGGCGCGAGCCCCTCGCGCACGCGCTTTGCCCGCAGCTCGTCCGTCTTCACGAGCGGGGCGTAGCGCTCGCTTCGCACCGTTCCCGCGCCGGCCATCACGGCGTCCGCCTGAGTGCGGAGATTGTGGAACACGGCGCGGTCCGTCTTGCTCGAGATCGCCACCGTGCGCCCCTGCACGGCCGCCTTCCCGTCGATGGTGGACACCATGTTCAGCGCCAGGTAGGGCCGGTCGGGCGGAGCTAGTTCCGCCCAGCCGAGCTCGGAGATCGCCTCCTCGGGCGAGATCTGCGCGTTTTCCGGGCTAAGCCTGTGCAGCGTCATGCGGCCTGCACAGTAACTGGACGAAAACGTGAGTCCCGCGCGTCTATTGGGTTTTAGTGGGCAGGACGGTCGTCGAAACAGGTTCTCCGTGACGCCACGAAGGCTGATCGAGCCAGCCCGGCTTGCCGGGACCTCAATGCTTCGCACCCAGAGCGACGCCCGCCTCGTCGATCTCATCCGCGCGGGCCACACCTCCGCGTTCGAGGCGATCGTGCAGCGCTACCGCGGGCCGCTGCTCGGCTACTGCTCCCGACTTCTTCCGGCCTCACGCGCGGAGGACGCCGTGCAGCAGACGTTCCTCAAGGCCTACCAGGCGATGATGTCCGGCGACGCCGAGCTGAACCTCCGTCCGTGGCTGTACCGGATCGCCCACAACGCGTCGCTCAACCTGCTGCGCCAGAACGGCTGGAGCCACGAGGAGCTCGACGAGAACATGGACGGCGTGCAGCGGCCGGATCAGGCACTCGAGCTGCGCGAGCGGCTGGGCGCGACCGTGGCGGCGGTGAAGGCGCTGCCGGAGCGCCAGCGCAACGCCGTGCTGCTGCGCGAGATCGACGGGCTGAGCTATGAGGAGATCGCCGCGGCACTGGGTGTGGGCGACGGCGCGGTACGCCAGCTGCTTCACCGCGCGCGGGCGACTCTGCGCTCGGGGCTCACCGCGCTCACGCCCGCGGGGCTCACCGAGCGCGTGGCCAGCGCGCTGGCGGGCGGCGGGACCGATCCGGGCGCGCGAGTGGCAGAGCTTGCCGGCGGCTTAGGCGCTGGTGCGGGCGCGCTGAAGCTGGGCGCCGCGGTGCTCGCCACCGGAGTGATTGCCACGGGCGCGGCCACGGTACCGCTGAGGCACCACAGCCGGCACTCCACCGCCGCGAAGGCCGCCTCGATCACGGCGCGGCCGCAGCATGGCGGGCCGGCCACGGCGCCGCCCACCCCCGTGAACGACCCCGCGAAGCCGGTCTCGAGGCATCCCGGTGGCGCGCCGCACACGGTTCGCCACCACGGCGGGTCGGGCTCGGGCTCGGATGAGCGTCATGGTTCCTCGCACCACACGGGCAGTAGCGGCGATGACAGGCTCACGCCCCAGGAGCCGGCCGAGCACCACAGTGGATCGGACGGGGGCGGCTCCGGTTCCGGGAAGGACGGCTCAGGCGGCGGGAGCAACGATGGTCAGAGCGGCTCTCAGCCGGGGACGATCGACGGTGGCGGCGGATCGAACAGCGGCGAGGAAAGCGGCGGCGGCGAGACGATCACCGTGCCCAGCGGCGGCATTGACGACAGCTCGGACAGCAGCGGCGGGCACGACGGCGGCGAGACGCTCGGCGCCCCCACAGGCACCAGTGGTATGAGCGGCCCGACGACGACGGACCAGTCCGGCAAGGACGGTGGCGGCTCGGGCTCAGGCAGCGGGAAGTCCGGCGGCGACTAAGCGCTGATCGCGACCATGCGCTCGATCGGCACCCGCGCCCGATCGGCAATCGCCGGGTCGACCTTCACCTCGTAGCGTCCACCGCCGTCTGCGAGCGCGTCGCGCAGCTTCGGCAGCGTGATCATCTTCATGAACTGACACACCGCCGCGCGGTTTGCCGGTACGAACGTCTTGCCGGGGTTCTCGTGCTCGAGCGGGTAGAGCATGCCCGTCTCGGTCGCGACGATGAAGCGGTCGGCGTCCGACTCCTGGGCGAACTTGAGCATCCCGCCGGTGGAAAGCATGTGCGTACGCTCGGGGTCCACGTCGCCGGCCGCCACGTATTCCATGACGGACGTCGAGCAGCCGCACTCCGGATGGATCAGGAACTCGGCGCCCGGGTTCTCCTCGCGCACCTGCGCGATGTCCCCGGGGCGGATGCCCGCGTGCACGTGGCACTCGCCCATCCACACCTTCATGGGTTTGCCGGTGACCTTCTCCACGTATGCGCCCAGGAACATGTCGGGGCCGAAGAGGATCTCCACGTCCTCGCCATGCTCGCGGCGGATGTGCTCCACCACCTGCACCGCATTGGACGACGTGCAGCAGTAGTCGGTCTCGGCCTTCACCTCGGCGGTGGTGTTCACGTACATCACCACGATCGCGCCGGGGTGCTCGGCCTTCCAGGCGCGCAGCTCATCGGCGCTGATCGAGTCGGCGAGTGAGCAGCCGGCGCCCAGGTCGGGAAGCAGCACCGTCTTGTCGGGGCTGAGAATCGAGGCGGTCTCCGCCATGAAGTGCACGCCGCAGAACGCGATCGTGTCCGCGTCCGTAGCGGCCGCTTGGCGCGACAGCGCGAGCGAGTCGCCCACGAAATCCGCGACGTCCTGCACCTCAGGCACCTGGTAGTTGTGGGCGAGGATCAGGGCGTTGCGCTCCTGGGCGAGCGCACGGACCTCGTCCTTCAGACGCGCGATCTCCTCCGCGGAGAGGTGCGGCGCCATCGGGCCCGTCGGGGCCATCGGCAGAGACTGCATGTTTCGAACCTCGCTGGGGTGTCGAAATGAAGCTCGCCCTGTGAACGAGCTGTAAAGACCAAGTTCCAGTCTAGTCGCTCGAGAGGAGCGCGACTTGAGTCCGCCGGCCGCGCGTGCGCGCCCTTTTGGAGCGCTACCGAGTCAGTCAAATTTTTTGACCCCCCGTCAAAAAAGTTGTTCCCCCGTCAAATTCGTTGACAACGGAATTGACGGTGGGTCAAACGGATTGACGGTGGGTCAATTCGTTTGACTAACTCGGTAGGGACGGAAAAGAGGCCGCTACAGCGGATCGAGCAGCAGGCTCAGGTCGAGCGCGGGCGCGGAATGCGTTAGGGCGCCGACGCTGATCCAGTCCACGCCCGTCTCGGCGATGGCGCGCACGGTGTCGAGGTTCACGCCCCCGGAGGCCTCCGTCTCGGCGCGGCCCTCCGCACGCGACACGGCCTCGCGTAGCTCGTCGAGCGACATGTTGTCGAGCAGGATGCTCTTCGCGCCCGCCTCGAGCGCCTCGTCCACCTCGGCGAGCGTCGCGCACTCGATCTCCACCGCCATTCCGTCGGCGGCGGCGGCAAGCGCTGTGCGCGTGGCCTCTCCCACTCCGCCGCCAAGCGCTGAGTGGTTTTCCTTCACGAGCATTGCGTCATACAGCCCGGTGCGGTAATTGTGGCCGCCGCCCGCCAGCACGGCCTGCTTCTCGAGCACACGCAGTCCGGGCGTGGTCTTGCGCGTGTCGAGGATCCGGGCGCCGGTGCCCTCGATCGCT
>DATEPK010000116.1:0-5516 GCA_035273245.1 Thermoleophilaceae bacterium | reverse complement strand
CGGCGTCGCGGCCCACGTGGCCGTGGGCGAGCGCGCGGCTCGCGAGATCGAGCGCCTCGTGGGATTGCCGCAGGGAAGCGTGCTCACGATTTACAACGGCGTGCCGGATGTGCCCGTCCAGCGCGCCGAGCCGCCGCTGGGCCGGCCGGTGATCGGCTCACTCGGCCGGTTGAGCGAGCAGAAGAGCTACGACGTGCTGATCCGCGCTCTGGCGGAGCTGCCGGACGCGGGCCTGGTTCTCGTGGGCGACGGCCCCGAGCGCCCGGCGCTCGAACGGCTGGCGGAGGAGCTCGGCGTGCGCAGCCGCCTTCACATCACCGGTTGGACGGACTCGGCGCGCGCCCACCTCGGCTACTTCGACGTGTTCGCGCTCGTCTCCCATTACGAGGCGTTTCCGCTGTCCATCCTGGAGGCGATGCTCGCCGGCGTCCCGGTTGTGGCCACCGATGTGGGGAGCGTGTCGGAGTCGGTGCACGACGGCCAAACCGGGGTGTTGGTGCCCCCGGGGAGCCCGGCGGAAGTGGCGCGCGCGATCCGTTCGCTCCTCGACGAGCCCGAACGGGCGCGCTCCCTCGCTCGCAACGCTCGGCAGGCTGCCCTCGATCGTTTTACGGCGAGCGCGATGGCGGCGAGCTACGTTCGGCTCTACGACGGCCTGTTGAGCTGAGTCGATGAGCGCCGCACTCACCGATGCGCGCTTCGCGCTTCCGGATCCGGTGCACAGGGCCGTCGTGCTCGGCGGGCTCGAGGGATGGGCCGAGCCGCTCACCTCCGCCGGCATCGAGGTGGCCAGCGCCGGGGCGCACGATCTGGTGATCGCGCCGGCGCGGCTCGCGCGAGAAGCGTTCGCCGCGGGCGGGCGGATGGTGATCGTTCAGGGTGCCGACGCGTCTTCCCACGCCCGCGCTGCCGGTATGTCTCCCCGCCGCCTGCTCGCGCTGCCCAGCGTGCCCGACCCCGTTGCGTTCGTGCCCCTCCCCGACCCCGTGCCCGCGCGCTACGCGCTCGAGGAGATGTTCGTTCCGACGGTGCGCTGGAAGCGGGCGCGCAACTCGATCGTGCTTCCCCTGCTCTCGCGCGGACTCGCGCCGGGCCGCGCCCAGCTCACCGTTGCCGCACCCGGCGAGCGTCCGCCGTTTCTGCTCGAAGCCGCCCGCCGGTTTGGCACGCCCGCCGGGGCGAGATGGTTGATCACACCCGGACGGGGCGACATCCTCGCCCGCGGCACATTCCACCTCTTCCCTGAGGGAGAGGACCATCCCTCGCACGTGGTCAAGTTCAGTCGCGTGCCGGGCCGCACCGAGCCGTTCGACCGCGACGAGCACGGGCTCTCCGTTGCCGCGGCCGGCGGTGAGGCGGTGGCGGCGCACGCCCCGCGGCTGCTCGGCAGGATGGAGGAGGCCGGCGTGCACGCATCGGTCGAGACGGCTGCCCGCGGGCGGCTGCTCACCGGCTTCCTCGTATCCGACCGCCGTGAGCGAGACCGGATCGCCGCGATCGAGCAGATCGCCGACTGGCTCGTGCGGGTAGCCGTGGACACAGCCTCGGAGCCGCCGGCGATTCGGCCCGAGCTCGAGCGGCTCGCGCGCGAAGTCGTGCCTGCCTGGCGGGACGCCGGCGCCGGGCCCGAGCTGCTCGATGGCCTGGACCGGCTGCCCGCCGTGCTCCAGCACAACGACCTCGGCACCTGGAACATCATGGTCACCCTGGGCAGCTTCACCGCGGTGGACTGGGAGAGCGCGCGCCGCCACGGACTGCCGCTATGGGATCTCTGGTACCTGCTCGTGGATGCGCTGGCACAGATCGACCGCGTGACCACCCTGGAGGGCCGCGAGCAGCATTTCGTTCGGCTGTTCCGCGGCGAGTTGCGGACATCGAGCCTCGTATTCGAATGGACGAGGCGTGCCGCGGAGGCGTCGAACGTGCCGCTGGACGCCGTCGGCCGGATCGCGACGCTGTGCTGGGCTCATCACGGCCTCTCGCTCGTGAATCGCCTGGACGACCTCCGCAGCGTCGTGCCGGGAGCGCTGCCGCACTACTGGCTCGAGTTCAGCAAGCGCATCGCGCTCGCCTGGCTGCGGGAACCGGGACTCGGCCCCCGCTGGGACGCCTTCCCCCGCTGAAAGACGAAACCCCGCCTCGGCGGGGTTTTCGTGAAGTGCGCCCAGGGAGACTCGAACTCCCACGGGCCATACGGCCCACAAGGCCCTCAACCTTGCGCGTCTACCAATTCCGCCACAGGCGCGTTGCGGGTGGGAACTATAGCGGTGGTAATCGGCTCGCCGAGCGCGTTTTTGAAGTCGTCCGAAGGCCTATGTACTCTACGAACACATGTTCGGATCACGCATAAAGAAACGGCCTCGGAGGGGGAGCAAATGGTCGAGTTGAGCCTCACGAAGCGTCAGCAGGAGATCTTCGACTTCATCAAGAGCTACTCGAGAGACCATGGCTATCCGCCAACCGTCCGAGACATCGGCAAGGCGATTGGGCTCACGTCCTCGTCGACGGTACATGCCCATCTCGCGAACTTGGAGAAGCAGGGCGTGCTGCGGCGCGATCCCACCAAGCCGCGCGCGATGGAGATCCTGAACAAGGCGAAGGACGCGGTCCTGCCGGCCGGACTGCCGCTCATCGGCCGCGTAGCCGCCGGGCAGCCGATCCTCGCCGAGGAGAACATCGAGGACTACGTCGAGGTGCCGCAGATCGCCGGCGGCGACGAGGGCGAGTATGTCCTCAAGGTGCAGGGCGACTCGATGAAGAACGCCGGCATCCTCGAGGGCGATTACGTCGTCGTCCACACGACGGAGACGGCGCGCAATGGCGAGATCGTCGTAGCGCTGCTGGGCGAGGAAGCGACGGTCAAGCGCTTCTTCAAGGAAAGGGACCACGTCCGGCTGCAGCCGGAGAACGAGGCACTCGAGCCGATCCGGACCCGCGACGTCCAGGTGCTCGGCCGCGTGGTCGGAGTCTTCAGGAGGGTCACATGAGCGCGACAGTCACGCGATCACTTTTCGATCTTTTCGCGGATACACAGCCGGACAGATCCCCGTCTGGTCACGCGAGGCTCACCTTGGGAGAGCGGATTTCCAAGGTATGGGAGGGCCTCCAGACGACCGGCACGGCGGACTGTCCGGTCTGCCGCGCAAGCATGGAGCGCGTCGGTCACGGCGGCCAGTGCACGTGCTGCGGCAGCGTCCTCTCCTAGTTACAAGCGGCCGCTGAGCGATGGCCTCCCTGAACGACGCGGAGCGCGAGTGCCTGCAGCGCTACTGCGCGCTGCTCGAGGAGCGCCTCGGACCACGCCTCGTAGAGGTCCGGATCTTCGGCTCGGCGGCTCGAGGCGACATGTGGCCACCGCACTCGCCGATGCACTCCGACATAGACCTGCTGATCGTGACGGTCGACGACGTGGCGGAGGACGAGCAAGAGGCGCTGATCAACGACACCTACCCGCTCTATCTCGAATGTGGCCGCCAACTGAGCCCCCACTTCTATGGCGAAGAGCGACTTGCGAATCCAGAGAGCGAAAAGACCCGCGACTTCCTGGAGCGCGTGAGCCCGGATGCCGTCGTCGTTTGGAGCGCAGCCGGAACGCGCCCACGCCAGGGCATAGACGTAGAGAAGCCCCGCCTAGGCGGGGCTTCCCCGTAGCTGACCTGTAAGCCGGATCCTGTCGAGTGCAGCCATCCATCTGTGCGGCCTACCTGGGACTCGGCGGGCAACGTCAACGTCCCTGCTTGGCCTTGCACCGGGTGGGGTTTGCCTGGCCGGCGTGTCACCACGCCGCCGGTGCGCTCTTACCGCACCATTTCACCCTTACCGGCGACGGGCCTCACGTGAGGGCCCGCCGCTTAGGCGGTGTCATTTCTGTGGCACTTTCCCGCGGGTTTCCCCGGGTCGGATTTCCCGACCACCCTGCCCTGCGGTGTCCGGACTTTCCTCGACCGCCGGTTTTCTCTCCGGTGGCCGCGGCTGCATAGCCAGCGCGGTTAAGGGTAGGCCCGGCGGGCCGCGCCTGACTACTTTTTCGCTGCTCGTTACCTGTTCAGCGGCCTGACTCGGAGGGATGCGCATGTCCGTGCTCGAGGAGAACAAGGAGCTGGTGCGCAGATACACGCGCGAGGTGTTCGACGAAGGCAGCGTCGACGCCGTGGATCGCTATCTGGCGCCGGACTTCCACAACCACGTCACCGGCAAGACCGGGACTGACGACTTCAAGAAACTTGCCCGCGAGATTGGTCAGAGCGCTGGGGCGGCGAACGTCATCGAGTTTCTCGTTGCCGAGGGCGACCTGGTGGTGGCCTACATGACGATCACGCGCACGCTCAACGAGGAGCTCCGCGCTTTCGGATTCACATTCGCCGGCGACGGCCGCTCGTACACCGTCAACCACGTCCATATCTACCGCGTCACGGACGGGAAGATCCGGGAGCACTGGGCGTTGCGCGACGACGTGGGAATGCTGCGCCAGCTGGGCGCCCTCTCATAGCGTTCGAGTCAACAGGATGGCACGAGCGCCTGGAGCGGCCTGTACGTTTTCGCGAATACGGGGGCGAATCCACAATTTGACCTTCCATGGCGTCGGGCCGATGTCTCGCGCGGTCGAGCCCGAGGAGGAGGCCGTTTGGCTCGAGGCACACGATTTTTCCTCGGTGCTCGATGCCATCGCGGGCAACCCGTCCGTGCGACTCACGTTCGACGACGGCAACTACTCGGATGTGGAGTTCGCACTCGGCGAGCTCACCCGCCGCGGGTTGCAAGCCACGTTCTTCGTCGTTGCCGGACGGATCGGGGCTCCTGGCTTTCTGTCGAAGACCGACCTCCTCCAACTCGTGGATGCCGGCATGAACGTCGGATCCCACGGCTACCGGCACCGCTCGTGGCGCCAGACAACCGACGACGAGCTCGCTGAGGAGCTAGTCACGGCGAGAGATGCGATCGCCGATGCGACCGGGCGGCCGGTGACCGAGGCCGCGTGCCCCTTCGGCGCCTACGACGCGCGCGTTCTTCGCGCCCTCCGGCTCGCCGGTTACAGCCGCGTGTTCACGAGCGACGGCGGCGCTGCGCGCCCAGACTCATGGCTGCAGCCACGCACGACGCTGAGCCGTGGATCGAATGCTTCCTCTGTCGCGCGCATCCTGCGCGAGCGATCCGGCGCCGACGCCGTGCGCTTCGCCAAGAGGTTCGTCAAGGCCCATCGGTGAGTGACTCGCGGAGCCGGGCTCGGGTCTTGGTCGGATTCGCCGACGCTCTGGCGGCGCCGGAGGTCGTGTGGAGCCTCGTCGACGACGGGTGGCAAGTGTCCGCCTTCACGCGGCGCGGGGAGAAGACCGCGCTGCGGCGCCTCGTGGACGTTGAATTGGTCAAGGTCACCGCGCCGGAGAGCGACGCCAACCAGTGTGCGGCCGACCTGCGTGATCTCGTGGAGCGCGGGGACTTCGCGGCCGCGATGCCGCTCGACGACGCCTCCGTGTGGCTCTTCGAGACGGCGCGGCTGGCCGCGGTCGTGCCGGTCG
>DATEPK010000115.1:0-12326 GCA_035273245.1 Thermoleophilaceae bacterium | reverse complement strand
GATGGCCAGCAGCGCGCCGAGCTGCTCGTGAAGCAGTACGGGCCCGAGCTGATCGAGGCGATGCGCGAGTTCAAGGCCATCTGGGATCCGGACTGGAAGATGAACCCCGGCAAGGTGGTCGATCCCTACCGCTTGGACGAGAACCTCAAGCTCGGGACGAATTACAACCCGCCGCGGCCAAAGGTGCGCTTCGCCTACAAGGAGGACCGCGGCGACTTCGCGCACGCGGCGCTCCGCTGCGTGGGCGTCGGCCAGTGCCGCATCCCGGACGCTGAGAACGTGATGTGCCCGAGCTTCCAGGTGACGCGCGAGGAGAAGCACACCACGCGCGGGCGCGCGCGGCTCCTGTTCGAGATGCTCCAGGGCGAGGTCATCAAGGACGGCTGGCAGAGCGAGGAGGTGTACGACGCGCTCGACCTCTGCCTCGCCTGCAAGGGCTGCACGAACGACTGCCCCGTGAACGTGGACATGCCCACGTACAAGGCCGAGTTCCTGCACCACCACTTCAAGAGCGCGAAGCGCTGGCGGCCGCGCTATGCGTACGCGTTCGGGCTGATCGACCGCGCCGCGGCGGTGGCGTCGAAGTTCCCGGAGATAACGAACTTCGTCACGCAAACGCCGCCCTTCTCGCGGCTCGCGAAGGTGGCGGCGGGCATGGCACGCGAGCGCGAGATCCCGACGTTCGCGCCGCTCACGCTCCAGCAGTGGTTCAAGGCCCGCGGCGGTGCCGCCAACCCCTCAGGGCCGCCGGTGGTGCTGTGGCCGGACACCTTCAACAACTACTTCCACACCGATGTCGGCGTGGCGTGCGTGGAGGCGATCGAGGCGGCGGGCTGGCACGTGATCATGCCCGAGCACCACGTGTGCTGCGGGCGGCCGCTGTACGACTACGGCTTCCTCGACCTCGCCGAGCGCTACCTGCGGGGCGTGCTCGACACGGTGCGCGAGCACGTGCGCGCGGGCACGCCGATCGTGGGGATGGAGCCGAGCTGCCTGGCGGTGTTCAAGGACGAGCTCACAGGGATGCTGCCGTACGACGACGACGCCCAGCGGCTCGCGGACAACGCGTACCACTTCAGCGAGTTCTTCGAGAAGTTCGACATCGAGGTGCCGCGGCTCGAGCGGCGGGCGCTGCTGTGGGGTCACTGCCACCACAAGGCCACCGGCGGAATCGAGCCGGAGCAGCAGCTGCTCGAGCGCATGGGGCTGGACGTTGAGCAGGTGAGCGGCGGTTGCTGCGGCCTCGCCGGCTCGTGGGGGTTCGAACAGGGCCACCACGAGATCTCGATGAAGTGCGGCGAGGAGGCGCTGCTGCCCGCGGTGCGCGATGCCGATGGCGACACGATCGTCGTGGCGAACGGCTTCTCCTGCAAGACGCAGATCCAGCAGGGCGACACCGGGAGGCGCGCGTTGCACGTCGCGCAGCTCATGAAGATGGCGCGCGAGCACGGGCCGGGCGGCTACCTGGCGGGTGCGCCCGAGGAGCCGTACTACGAGGAGAGGCCGAAGCCGGACGGCGCGTCCTCGGTTGCGCGGCGCGTTCTGCCGCTGGCCGCGCTCGGCGCGGCTGTGGGCGGCGCCGGTGTGTGGGCGATCAGCCGCCGCCTTGGGCGCTGACGGGCCTCTCGGACCGGCGCACCTTCCGTGCCTTCTCCACGTCCGCGGCGGCGGCGTCGAACAGCTCGCCGCTGCGGCAGTCCTCGATGAGCACCCGGTCGCCGAGCACGTGCTCGACGCGGTAGAGGCTGCCGTCGAACGCCACGTAATCGCCCGCCCGCAGCCAGGACTTGCGCTTCAGGCGCCGCGCCTTGCGCGCTGCTTCGCGCTGGCGGCGCGGACGCGGCGGCGACAGGATGAACACCGCGGACGCGATGCCCACCGCGGCAACCAGGGCCGCGCACGCGAGGCCGGCGGGCGTGGGCGACGTGGCTCCGATCACCACGGCGGCGAAGAAGAGAGTGGAAGGCGCCAGCGCGAACGGGGACACCGGCAGCGGCCGTCCCTTGTGTTGTGCTGGTGAAGTCTCCACGCTTGGCACCTACCCCTGCCACACCCGGCATACCCGGATGCCGTCACCGTGCTAACCATGCCGGTCCCGGGCGGCGCGCGCGCCGGTAGCCTCGTCCGCGATGGCAAGCCCTGTCCCTTCACTTCGGGCCGCCATCGAGCGCCTGGCGGCGATGGACCGCGGGTCCTGCTCGCCGGGTGAGCACGAGGCGGCGGAATGGATCGCGGCGCGCCTGCGCGAAGCCGGCGCGGACGCGCGCGTGGAGCGCGAGCGCGTGCACGGGACATACTGGTGGCCGCTCGGTCTCACCTCGGTTTTGGGGATCGCGGGCGCGCTGCTCGCCGGAGGGGGAAGGCGGCGGATGGGCGCCGCGCTGGCGGCTCTGGGCGTGGCCGGCGTGGTCGACGATCTGGACGTGGGCCCGCGCATCCTTCGCCGGCTGCTGCCCAAGCAGACAACGGCGAACGTCGTGGCGGAGGCCGGCGACCGCGGCGCGCGGCGCACTCTCGTTCTGGTGTCGCACCACGACGCCGCGCACAGCGGGTTCTTCTTCAACCCAGCCGTCGCCGCGGCGCTGGCGCGCACGCCCGTCGGCTCGGGCGGGGAGGGGCGCTACGCCCCGCCGCCCATGACCCCGATCGCAGCAGCGCCCGCCCTCGTGGCCATCGGGGCGTTGACCGGCGCGCGCCGGCTCCGGCGGCTCGGCTCGCTGATGTGCGCCGGGATCATCGCCTCGTTCACGGACATGGCGCTGCGCTCCGTGGTGCCGGGCGCGAACGACAACGCCTCCGGCGTGGCCACCGTGCTCGGCGTGGCGAGCCGCCTGCACGAGCGTCCATTGCGCGGCGTGCGGGTGCTGCTCGTGAGCACGGGCGCGGAGGAGTCGCTGATGGAGGGGATGCGCGCGTTCGCCGCGCGGCACTTCGACGAGCTCCCACCCGAGCGCACGACCGTGCTCTGCGTGGACAGCGTGGGATCGGCGCGCCTCGAGCTCGCCGGCGCCGAGGGACTGCTACGCGTGCGCGCCTACGACGGTGAGGCGGCGGAGTTCGTGGCCGGGTGCGCCGCGAGGCTGGGCGTGCCCCTCCGCCGGGGCGCGCGCATGCAGTTCTCCACAGACGGCTACGTGGCGCTACGGCACGGCCTGCCGGCGGCGATGCTCACGTCCGTGAACGAGGCCGCCACCACCTCCAACTACCACTGGCACACCGACACCCCCGAACGGCTCCACTACGAGCAGATCGAGGCGGCTGTCTCGCTTTGCGAGGAGGTTGCGCGGGCGCTCAGCTCGGAATCTCCCGTTGCTCAACCAGCTCCGCTGCCGAGCGTGGCGCGTCCTTGAACACGCGGCGCGGCTCGATCTTCGGCGGGCGCAGCGGCCCGCGAGCGAGCGCGCGGATTGCGCGCTGGAAGAGCGGGTTGCGGTGCTTCACCCACGCAAAGAGCGGGACCGGCACGGCACCGATGTCGAGCTTGGGGGTGATCGTCGTCATACCGAGGTCGATCTGCTCGAAGCCGCCCTCGATACCGATGCGCGCGATCTCGTAGAGCAGGCGGAAGTAGGCGCCCTCCTGCCGCCCGGCCTCCTCCTCGAAGCCGCACTGCAAAAACGACAGCCAGCGCCCGTCCGCGAGCAGCAGCGCGAACGACGCGAGCGACCCGTCCGGCCGGCGCATCACGAGCGCGCTCGAATCGTCGAGCACCGACACCTCACGGAAGAAGGCGGGGGTGAGGATCTCGCGCTTGATCTCGCTGGCGCGCTGGTAGATCGCGCCCCACAGGCGAGCAAAGTCGCCGGCGAGATCGGCGAAGTCGCGCAGGTGCTCGGCACGCAGCTCGCCGGAGCGCTTGAGCGCCTGGCGTGCCCGGCGGCGGTACTGCGAGCGCATCGCGCCCAGGTAGTCGTCGAACGAGTCGAACGGCAGGTCGAGCACGGCGGTGACCGGGATCGGCACACCGGCGAAGCCCTCGCCGGCGAGGTACTCGGCCGCGGGCCCGCTGCGCGAGGTGAAGTTCTGCACGAGGACGAAGTCCGCAGGCTCGCGCTCGCCCTCGTCGAGTGCGGCGCCGATGAGAGCCTCGATCGCCGCCGGGCGCGTCTCGCGGTCGCGCACCAGGAACGGGTTGGTGAGCGGCGTCGGGCTGCCCAGCTCGTAGGTCCGCGCGTAGAGAAGATCGGGCCACAGATGCCTCAGCGCGCGCAGCGCGGGCCCGGTTTTGGGGCTGCGCACGGTCGGCATGTCGAGGTCGTAGAAGTAGCCGGGGCAGGCCGCCATCGGCTGCGCGCTGCCGGTGGCGTAGGCCACCACCGGGCGCGAGCACAGGCCACGCAGCTCCACGTTCTCCCACGCGCGCAGGAAGCCGTGCATGAGCGGGCCATTGCCCTCACCCACGAGCGCATCCCAGGTGTGCGGATCCACGCGGTCGAGCGACTCGAGTGCGCGACCGGACAGCGCGCGGCCGCGCTGCTCTGCCATGACGGGTGGACGAGCCTGCGAGATGGTTGCCATCAGACGCCTCCTCTCAAGATGACCTTCCCGCGAAAGCGGGCTCCCGGTCCGCCGCGGGCCGCGCGACACCCTGCAGATCGCGGCCCAGCCGTCTCAGCCAGCGCGCGCTGACAATTGCCAGCGCGAGCGGCAGCCAGTAGGTGCAGATGCGTTGCACGAGCGACGCCAGGAGCGCCGGTCCGAGCGGCACGCCAACCAGCGTGAGCGCGTAGGTGCTGGCCGCCTCCACGCCGCCCGCGCCGCCGGCCGGCAAAGGCAGGGTGGTGGACACGTAGCCCGTGGCATACGCCACCGCCAACGGAGCGAAGCCGATGTCCGTGCCGAACGCGCGGAGCGCCGCCCACACGCAGAGCAGGTCGCCGCCCCAGTGGAGCAGCCCGCCAATGAGCGCGCGCGCTCCTTCGCGGCGATCGGCGGCCACTTGCCGCAGGAGCACGACCGCACGCAGAGCCGAGGCGAAGGTGCGGCGAACCTTGCCGCCACGATCCTCCGCGAGTCGCCTCCTCTTGCCGGACGTGAAGAACATCCCGCCGAGCACGCACACCGGCGGCACCGTCAGCCAGGCGAGCGTCACGCCGAGCGGCGCCGATTGCGCTGCGCCGAGAAGTCCCAGGAGAGCACCCCACCAAGCGAGCCCGGCGAGCACGGCCCATTCCGCCGTGTTGAGGGCGAGCACCCGCGCCCACGCCTGCGGCGGCTCCTCGCCGAGCCGGCGCAGCGTCCAGTACTCGCCGCCAAGGCGTCCCGCCGCCGTGGCGACCGTGGAGGCCCCGAGCACGCCGATGGTCACGCGCAGCACCAGCCGCAGCGCCGGCCGCGGGCCGTCCGCCATCCTCGCGACCACCTGGTAGAGCAGGGCATAGCCGAGGTAGCCGACGGCGACGCCGGCGAGCGAGAGCAGGAGCCACCATGGGTCCGCCCTCCGCACCGCGTCGACGAGCCGGGAGTAGTTCGCCGCCTGACCGATCAGGAGCCACACTCCCACCCCGAGCAGCGCGGTGACGACTATCGTCCCGATCACGTGCCGCCGGTCGACCCCGCCCATGCGGGCCGATCCGGAGCTGTGAGTGGATTTCGCTTGAGCGCTCATCGGGCACGGTCGACGCCTACCCGTGCCCACTCCGGCCAAGCTAGGGCGGGTCATGTGCCGAACATCCGCGGCGCTGACTCGCTTTACGGCGTTTCAGTGGGCGTGTGTATCGATGAGC
The DNA here is from genome assembly GCA_035273245.1 of Thermoleophilaceae bacterium. Lineage (GTDB taxonomy): Bacteria > Actinomycetota > Thermoleophilia > Solirubrobacterales > Thermoleophilaceae > JAICJR01. The sequence continues at coordinate 6,600 of DATEPK010000115.1, read as the reverse complement.
TCGTACAGCTCGTCGCCCAGCTTGCGGATGCGGCCCTCGCGGATGGCCACGTGCAGCACGTAGTCGAAGTGCGGCCCGGTCCACCTGCGCGCTCCCGACAGCTCCTTCAGGTTGGCGTACGTGAGCACGCCGAAGCTCCGCAGCACCCTCGTGAGCTCCTCGAGCTCCGCCTCCATCCGGCTGTGCGCACGCGTACCTCCCAGTGCTTGCATCGGATCTCCTTCCACTCGGGGGGCTGTCGTCTGATTACCCCTCGTAAGTGCCCGAGCCTGCCGTGGGCGTCCGCGCGCTGACGATGCACGGGCGGTGGGAGGCGCCGGTGGGGGTAGGCCGGACCCATGCATCCGGGAGCGACCACGAGAGCGCCGGCCAAGCGCGGATCCCCGCGCCTGCGGTGGATGCTGCTCGGCGACTGGACGCCTCTGATCCGGGACCCCACCGACCTCCTGCGGCTCGCGTTCCTCGTGGGCATGTTCATCGAACTGGCGGGTGAGAACTGGTCCGGCGCACTGCGCCTCTTCCTCACCTTCCTTGTCTGCCTCATCCCGCGGCTGATCGCGACGCCGCAGGTGTTCGACTTCGCGTTCAACGTCGCGATGTCGCTGCAGGCGTGGGGCAACGTGGGCGGCGCGTTCGAAACATGGCTGCCGTACCACGACATCGTGCACTGCCTGCTCACGATGGCGACGGCGGCGCTCTTCTACTTCGTGCTCGTCCGACTGCGACTGGTCCCGGATCTAGCCCGGCGCCGTTCCGCCAGGCAGGGGCTCGGCATCGCCGTGCTCACGTTCGCCATCGGCTCGCTCGTGGGCGCGGTCTACGAGGAATACGAATGGTTCGCGATCAACTACATGCACGCGCACCTGATCGAGTACTACACGCACGACATCGCCGACCTGGCGTTCAACGGGCTGGGCTCGCTCGGCGCCGCCGCGCTGCTCGCCCTGTGGGCACGACGCGGCTGGGACACGCGACGGCCCGAGCGCGGCGATCCTCTGCCGGGCCTCATGGCCGGACTCGAGCGGCGCATGGCCCGGAGCGCGCGCGACCCGCACGCGAGGCGACGCCGCTTCGCGCATCTCGACCGCGGCGACCGGCCGCCGCCCGCGCCTCACCTGCCCGGCTTCGTCGCGCACGACTGGACCCCGCTCATCAGGGATCCGATCGACCTGCTCAGGCTGTCCTTCTTCGTAGGCATCTGGGTTTCGCTCGGCGGTGGGCAGGGCGACATCTCCGTGCGCTTCGCGATCACCTTCCTGGTCTCGCTTGCGGCACGCTGGATCGACCCGCCGCGTCCGTTCGACTTCGCGTTCAACCTCGCGCTGGCGTTCCAGGCGTGGGGTGACTACGCCGGCGCCTTCAACGCCGGCAGCGCCTACCAGGACTGGACCTACGTGCTCGTCGCGCTCTCGTCCGCGATCATGCTCTACCTCGCGCTGCTGCGGCTCAGGGTGTTCCCGGACTTCGCCGACGCCGCCGGTGTTCACCGGCGCGTGGCCGTCTTCCTCGCGGCGATGTCACTCGGCTACAGCGTGGGCGTCTACTACGCGCTCTACATCTATGGCGCGAACGCGGTGCTCGGCGCCTCCTTCCCTGTGGGGTGGAACCTGCTCACGCTGCACCTGGCACTCGACTGGCTCGGCGCGATGCTCGGCGCGGGCGTGCTGGTGGCTTGGGACATCTATGGCTGGGCCAACCGCAGGCGGTTGTCCCCGACTACGTTGAGCCGCGCTCGGGCATCTCACCCCGCATGACATCGGTGGAAGCCGCCGCGCGGCCGCTCGTCTCGCGACTGGACGAGACCCTCGGGGGGCCCGCGCGGAGACGCGTGGTGGTTCTGCTCGCGCTCGTGCTGGCACTCGATGCCGCCGACAAGGCGACCGTCGGCGCCGTCGGGGCCGAGCTGCAGCGCAACCTGGGGATCACGAATCTCCAGCTCGGGGTGCTCGCGGCCTCCTCGCTCGCAGTGGCCGGCCTCGCGACCGTGCCGGCGGGCATCGTCGCGGACAAGCTGCGGCGCTCCTGGCTGCTCGCAGCAGCCGTGGTCCTCTGGAGCGGCACGCTGATCGTCGCCGGCGCGGCGAGCTCGTTCTGGATGCTGCTCTTCTCACGGCTGGCGCTCGGTGGCCTGGCCGCGGCCGCCGGGCCCACGATCGCCTCGCTCGTGGGCGACTACTTCCCCACCCACGAGCGCGGCAAGTTCTTCGCCTACATCCTCACGGGAGAGATCATCGGCGCCGGCTTCGGCTTCATCGTCTCCGGCGAGATCACGGCGGTGCTGTCGTGGCGCTGGGGATTCTGGATCCTGGTGCTGCCCGGGGTCGCGCTCGCATGGGCGCTCCTCAAGCTGCTCCCGGAGCCGAAGCGCGGCGGGGCCAGCCGCATACCGGAGGGCGCCGAGCAGGTTCCCATGGACGAGGAGGAAGCGGACGGTGCGGGCGCGGGCGAGCAGCTCACCGTCGCGCAGGAGGTGGCCGAGGAGGAGGGCGTCGAGCCGGACGAGTCGCTCGTGCTCGACGAGGATCCGACGCAGATGGACGCACCGGACGCCATTCGCTACGTGCTGCGCGTCCCCACGAACCGGGTGCTGATCGTGGCGTCGGCCCTCGGCTGGTTTTTCTTCGCCGGCGTGCGCACCTTCGGGGTGATCTTCGTGCGTGCGCAGTTCGGCGTCGGGCAGGCGGCGGCCACGGCGTTGCTCGCCGCGATTGGAATCGGCGGGCTCTTCGGCGTTCTGATCGGCGGGCGCCTGTCGGACGCGCTGATTCGCCGCGGCCGGCTGCGCGGGCGCGTGGTGGTCGCATTCACGGCTTACGCGCTCACGCCGCTGTTCCTCGCGCCTGCAATCGCGAGCCGCACGCTCTGGATCTCGCTGCCGCTGCTGTTCGCCGGCACCATGTCCCTAGGCGCCGCCAACCCGCCGGTGGACGCGGGCCGCCTCGACGTCATGCACCATCGACTCTGGGGCCGCGCCGATGCGGTGCGAACGGCGGCGCGCAGCTGGGCCGAGGCCGCGGCGCCGATCGCCTTCGGCGCGGTGGCGCAGCTGATCAGCGGGACCAGTGCGTCGCCCTTCGCGGCCCAGGGCGGCGCTGCAACGCGTCATGCCGCGGACGACTCGGCGAGGGGGCTTCAGTGGGCATTCCTGATCATGCTGGTGCCCCTGATGGCCGGCGCGCTCATCGGGCTCCGGGCGCGGCGCACGTACCCGCGCGATGTCGCCACGGCCGCGCGCTCAGAGGAAGCCGCGCCCGTCGACTAGGCGTCGTCACGCCTCTTACGTCGCGCCGTTAACGCGCCCGCCGGTGGGGCAAGCGAGGCTCGACAGCGAATAAGGAGGGACGATGAAAGAGCCACGCGAACGTCCGACGCCCGGGCGGCCGGATCTTGCCGATCCGACGCGCTCGACCGTCGACCCCGTGGATCCGATCGCGCCCGCCGCGCACGACTGGCGCAGCGAGGTGGTCGGCGCCAGCGGGCTGAACGTTCTCATCGGCGCCTGGTTGATCATCGCGCCATGGGTGCTGCCGACCGTGGCCGGCGACCCGAAGTGGAACGACGTGGTCTTCGGCTTCATCGTGGGGGCCTTCGGGCTCACGCGCATGTTCGGCGCGTACCGCGAGAGCTGGATCAGCTGGATCAACGCACTGATCGGCGTATGGATATTCATCGCCGCGTTCACGATCGACGTCTCGACGGTGGCGTTCTGGAACGACATCGCCTGCGGCATCGCCGTGTTCGTGCTCGCGGTGTGGAGCGCAAGCGCCTCCGACGCCGCGCGTCACATGCCGCGCCGGCGCCAGGAGCGCTACCGCGGCGGGCGCGTGATCACGCACTGAGTGCTCGCTCCGGCCGGCCCGGGGCCGCGAGTCTCCGGGCCGGCCGCCCGCCGGCGTTGAGCCTCAGCCCACGCCCTGCGTGAACGGGTTGAACGGCCCGTTGTCGCCCGAGAGCGGGTCCGGCTTGAACTGGATGAACGCGGCGTCTCCCAGGCCGAGGCTCTGCGCGCTCGCCTCGAGCTTCGCAGGCTGCGCGACGTCGTCCCAGCGGCCGGTGTCCACGCGGTGCTGCAATGCGAGCACGCCGGCCACGAGCTCCGCCGGGGTGAAGTTGCAGTGCTGCTGCCGCTCGATGAACGCCTGCTTCAACAGACGAGCCGAGCCCGCCTGGCGAACCGTGTGCGCGTAGTTGTTCTCGTGCTGCACGGGCACGAGCTGGTCGGCGATCGTGTGCATGTCGAGCTCGGGCGCGCGCAGGTGGCCGTGCGGCACCGACGTCTGGTCGAGCCAGCGGATCGCTCCGCGGTCGGCCTTGATGTCCGCGCCTGCGGTCAGCGTCCGCAGATCGTCGCGCAGGTTCAGCCCTGCCTCGCGATAGAGCGCACGCACCTCCGGCGCGTACGACGACTGATCGAACAGCCGCTCGAAGTCCTCGCCCGCCGTCCACGAGCCGTTCCCGCCCGCGGCCTGCTCGATGTACGGGCGGCCGAACTCGGTGAAGTCCATGGCGGTGAAGCCGCCGCCGAACTGCACGTCGAACTGTCCCTGCTCCTGCGCGTCGTAGTCGTGCGCGGCCGGCATGGGCTGCCCAGGTGCCCATGACGCGACGTTCATATACGCCATGGCGAGCGCCAGCCGAGCGCGACCCTGGGCGCTCGTCTGAGCCGCCTGCGCCAGCGCGTCCAGCTGCTGGCCGGTGGCGAGGCCCTCGGGCGGGCCGCCGGTGAAGCGCACCAGCTTGATCGGCACGCCCGGCGCGAGCAGCTTGCTCATCGTGTACTCGCCGTCGAGCTGGTAGTTGTTGAGCTGGATCCCGCCGCCGACGATCCCGCATGTGGTGAACGAGCCGTCCACTCGCCCGTACGGGTTCGACTCGTCCTCGAGCGCGCTGATCAGCCCGCCCATCGACGTGCCGAAGGCGAGCACGTTGTCCGGCCGTGACGGCAGCTGCGGCGCGAGATCGCCAAGCGCCTCGAACTGGTCGCGCAGCGCGCTGCCGAGCGCCCACCAGGATCCGTTCGGGTCGTAGGAGGAGCCCACCAGCGCATAGCCGCGATCGAGGAGAGCCTGCTTCGTGGTGCTGTCCGGCGCGTCGGCCGCGACGAGCGGCCCGAACCCGTGGCTGTACAGCAGCACGTTGCCGTTCCAGGGAGACGGCACGTCCGCCACCCAGCTGCCGCCGTCGGACGTCGAGCCCGAGTAGCTCGTGGACGTCGCGGCTGCGGCGGTTGACAGCGAAACGGTCAGGGCCAGCATGCCCGTGACGACGGCGACGATCGACAGGCGGCGAACGGTCACGACACTCCTCCTCCTCGCGTGAGACCAGCGGGCGGCAAGCTACCGAGTAGCAAGCTCCTTGTCAATCAGCTTGCTTCTTTGCGCGATCCGCGAGTCCGTCTAAGGTTGCTTCATGAAGCCAGCGGTGAACGCGGCGGCGGCCTCGGCCACGTCGCACGCCCGCAGTCGCGTCGCGTACCTCGTCTACCGGGTCGAGCGCCGCCTGCGCTCGCGGCTCGACGAGGTCACGCGCACCCACGGCCTCACCACCACGGAATACGTCACGCTCAGCGTGCTCCGGGAGCGGGACGGGATGTCATGCGCGCAGCTTGCCCGCTGGGCGTTCGTCACCCCTCAGGCGATGAACCTGGTCATCTCGGCGCTCGAGCGCCGCAACCTCGTGAAGCGACGGCCGGATCCCTCGCACCGCCGCGTCCTCCGCGCTTCGGTCACCGCGAAGGGCCTGCGGATGCTCGCTGCGTGCGATCGCTCGATGGATGACATCGAGGCGGAGATGCTGCGCGATCTTCCGCCGGACGCCGTCGAGGAGCTCCGCGGCTCATTGGCGTCGTGCGCGCACGCGCTCGAGACCACGCGTCCGCGCCTGGCCTGACCGGATGACGCAGCGGCGTCAGGCGCGCGGCAGCCGGTCGCAGCGCGCGATCCAGTCGCGCAGCCTGGGATAGCCGCCGTCGAGGGCGAGGTGATCAGCCAGCACCAGGTGGAACGGATCGTCGTCGCCTGGCGCGATGAGCGCCGCGTACTTCAGGAAGGGGAACGCCACCACGTCGGCGGCGCTCAGCGCATCGCCGAAGAGGAAGTCGCGCCCGTCGAGGAGCGCCTCGAAGCGATCGCGTGAGCCGCGCAGCTCGGCCGCCCAGGCGCTGCGGGTGGAGGTCTCGGCGTGGGGCTCGTCGGTGAGCCGGTTGGGCGCCACCTTCCAGACGCGGTTGAACCAGTCGACGAAGGTGTCGAGCTCCGCGCGGCGCGCAGGGTCAGCCGGCCACAGCGGCGGATCGGGCACGAGTCGCTCGAGCTCGCGCAGGATCAGCGGCGAGTCGCTGAGCACGCTCCCGTCGATCTCGGCGACCGGCACGAGCGACTGCCCGGACAGCTCCTCGAGGGCGGAACGATCCCCCGGATCGTGGTCCACCCACTCCACGGCGATTCGCTTGTACGCGCAGGCGAGCGCAACTCGCTCGACGTTCGTGGAGAACGGGATCCGATGGACGCGAATGTGCACGCCTGGATCATTGACCATGCCGTTACGCTCGCGCTGTGTCATCGCGGCCCGACCTCGAGGAACGCCACCGCCGAAGGCGCA
>DATEPK010000114.1:0-14850 GCA_035273245.1 Thermoleophilaceae bacterium | reverse complement strand
CTGGCGGTCGAAGCGGCCGGGGCGGAGCAGCGCCGGGTCGAGGATGTCCGGGCGGTTGGTGGCCGCGATGAGGATGATGTTGTCCTTCATCTCGAAGCCGTCCATCTCGACGAGCAGCTGGTTGAGCGTCTGCTCGCGCTCGTCGTGACCGCCGCCGAGGCCCGCGCCGCGGTGACGGCCGACGGCGTCGATCTCGTCCATGAAGATGATGCAGGGCGAGTTCTGCTTGGCCTGCTCGAACAGGTCGCGCACGCGCGAGGCGCCCACGCCCACGAACATCTCGACGAAGTCAGAGCCGGAGATCGAGAAGAACGGCACGCCGGCCTCGCCGGCGACCGCGCGGGCAAGCAGCGTCTTACCGGTGCCCGGCGGCCCGTACAGCAGCACTCCCTTGGGGATGCGTGCGCCGAGCGCCTGGAATTTCTTGGGGTTTTCCAGGAATTCCTTGATCTCCTGGAGTTCCTCCACAGCCTCGTCCACGCCTGCGACGTCGCGGAACGTGATCTTCGGTGAGTCCACCGACATGCGCTTGGCGCGCGATTTGCCGAAGGACATCACCTTCGAACCGCCGCCCTGCATCTGGTTGATGATGAACAGCCAGAAGAGCAGGAAGATCACGAACGGTAAGACGTACGTGAGCACCGAGAGCCAGCCGGATCCCCCCTTGCCCTTCACGTCGATCGGGACGTTGTGGGTCCGGAGCTGGTTGATCAGGTTCTGCTCGGTGTTGTCCGGATAGGCGGTTGTGTACTTCTTGTTGTCGGGCTGGGCGTTGTCCGTCGGCGTGACATCGATCGTGTTGTCCTTCGTATTGATCGTGACCGACTTGACCTGGCCCTGCTCGATCTGAGTGAGGAAGCCGGAGTAGTTCGGAGAGTGAGTGTGCGTGCCCGGGCTGATCAGCTTCTGGGCAAAGAACGCCAGCACCACCACGATGAGGATGGGAAAAGCGGCGCTTTTGAAGAAACGACTCACGGTCTCCGGTGTTTATTCGGCACGGTGCCCCACGCCATTAGGGACGGAGGGCAAGCGTAGCAGGGGTGATTTGGCCTTCCTGCTGGTGCAAAAGCGCATGTTGCCCGTTCTGTCCGCCGTCGGAACCTACCGGCCGAGGCTACCCCGGATCGGCTAGGACAGCCACATACGGGAGGTTCCGGTAGCGCTCCGCGTGGTCGAGCCCGTAGCCGATCGCGAACCGGTTGGGGATCTCGAAGCCCACGTAGCGGATGGGCAGATCGACCTTGCGGCGGTCCGGCTTCGTGAGCAGGGCGCACACCTCGAGCGACTTGGGGTTGCGCGCGTTGAGCGTCCGCAGCAGGTACGAAAGCGTGAGCCCTGAATCCACGATGTCCTCGACGATCAGCACCTCGCGTTCCTCGATCGGGATGTCGAGGTCCTTGAGGATGCGGACGACGCCCGAGGAGTCGGTGGACGAGCCGTACGAAGCGACGGCCATGAAGTCGACCTCGCACGGGGCGTCGATGTGGCGCATCAGGTCGGAAAGGAAGAACACCGCGCCCTTGAGCACGCCGACGAGCAGCAGATCCCGCCCGTCGTAGTCCCTCGAGATCTGCTCGCCCAGCTCGGCAACGCGCGCCGAGAGCGCGTCCGCCTCCACGAGGATCTCTCCAATCGCCGGGTCGTTCATACGGCGCGGGAGATTACGGATCTCAGGAGACCTGACGGGCGCTGAGGCTCACGAGCTCCTTCTCATGCGGCGCTGCCTTGAAGGTCTCGCCCACCGCCACGCCCGCGACCCACACGATCTCGCCCTGCTCGGTCGTCACAACGGGCAGCGAGTGGCGCAGGGCCCGGGGGACCTTGCGATCCGTGAAGAGATCCTGCAGGGTCTTCGTGCCGCCGAGGCCGGCCGGGCGCATGCGGTCGCCCTCGTTCCAGGCGCGGACGGTGAGGCGGTCGCCCAGGGGCGCGGCGGCGAGGAGCGCCTCGCCGCTCTCGCCGAGCGCGGCCGACACCTCCCAGTCGCCGAAGCGGGCGCGGCCGGGCACGAGCAGCCTGGCCGGCGGCGGGGGCGCGGCCTCAGCGTCGCGCGTGAAGCGCAGCGTGCCGTACTCGGCCACCGCGCGGAGTCCCTTTCCCAGGTCGAGCGAAGCCGTGCCGCCGCGCTCGCCGAGCCGAAGCACGGCGTCCGCCTGGTCGCGGGACAGCGAGTAAGCGCCGCTGGACGCTGCCTCCGCCAGCCGCCTCAGCACGAGCCGGGCAAGGCCTGGCGGCATCGAGCGCAGCTCGCCCAGCGCGGGCGCGACGTCTCCGAGCCGTGCGAGCACATCGTCCACGGCGGCATCCAGCACCTCCGCTTCGTCGCGGAGCAGGCGGCTCGTCTCGACGATCGAGCGCTCCGCCGCGGGGTTCAGCTCCCTGAGTGCAGGCAGCACTTCTTCACGCACGCGCGCGCGCGCGAAGCGCGTATCTGTGTTCGACACGTCTTCCACCCATTCGAGACCACGCTCCCGGCAGTGGACGCGCGTGTCATCGCGAGTGGCCTCGAGCAGCGGCCGCACGAGCCGCCCCCGGCGTGGCTCCATCCCGAGCAGCGCGCGGCGGCCCGGCGAGACGGCGAGCCGGTAGAGCACGGTCTCCGCCTGGTCGCTTGCCGTGTGCGCGCTGGCGTAATCGCCGGCGGCATGCCGCTCCGCCAGCGCGTAGCGGCGGTCGCGCGCCTCGGCCTGGAGGTTGCCGGCGTCCGCCAGGCTCACACGCTCCACCGCGAGCGGGACGCCGAGCCGCTCGCACAGCGCGCGGCAGTGCTGCTCGTCGGAGTCCGACTCCGCGCGCAGCCCGTAGTTCACATGCAGCGCGCTTACACGCGCGCCAAGCGTGACGGCGCAGTCGAGCAGGCACACCGAGTCCGCGCCGCCCGAGAGCATCACGAGCAGCGGCTCGCCCGCGATGATCAGACCGCTCTCAGATGCCGCGTCGAGAGCTCTCGTCGACACGCTCCAAAGCTAGATGGTTACTCGCGCGGGTACGCGCGGTAGAGGGTGCGCGGTTCGTCGAAGCCCTTGAGCTTCACGGTGCCGATGCCCTCGAAGGCGAGGTGGTCCGTGTCGCCCACCGCTTCGCGGACCGAGTCCGTGACGAGCACCTCGCTGCCGCGGGCCCGGGCGACCACACGCGAGGCAAGGTTCACGTCGCGGCCGAAGTAGTCGCCGTCGCGGTAGATCACCGGCCCCTGGTGGATGCCGATGCGCGGCGCCGGGCGCTCGGCGAACAGGCGCTGAAAGCCCACCGCCCAGTCGACCAGGGCCGGGACGTCCTGGCCGACGATCATCACCTCGTCGCCGATCGTCTTCACCACGCGGGCGTCCTCCGGCAGCGTCTCTGTAACCGACTCGATGAAGCGCTCGACGAACGACAGCGCCTCCTCCTCGCCCTCCTCCTCCGTGAAGCGCGTGTAGCCCGCCAGGTCGCAGAACGCGAGCGCGACGCGCACGCGGCCGAGCTCCGAGTCCTCGCCGCCGAGATCCACCTCCATGTGGCCCACCACGTCCTGCTCGACGAAGTGCTGCAGGAAGCGGCGGTGGATGAAGTCCATGATCGGCGAGGCGAGCGGGAGCAGATCGCGCGCAAGGTGCTCCATCTCCTCGGCCATCTCGGTGCCGGGCACGCCCTCGCGCATCAGTGGCTCGTGCACGTAGATGTGGAATAGGCGCGTCTCCGCGTCGGCCACCTGCGAGATCGTCTGCCCGTACACGCGCGTGAGCTGGAGAAAGGCGACGAGTGGAAAGCCCGCCTCGAGAACGGCCGCCACGTAGTGGAGCGCCTGCACGTCCTCCTCCGAGAAGTCCTGCCGCTCCCGCTGCGGGAGCCCGATCGTGGTCCAGATGCGCTGGATCAGCGCGGGCTCGAGCCCGGTCTGCTCGGACACGTCGTCGAGCGAATGGCGCTGCGCCGGTGGCGGGAACAGATCCTCGACGAAGCCGTACGCCAGGCGGCCGTCCTGCGCTGCCTCGCGGATGTCGGCGAGGCTATGGCCACGCGCTCGCAGGCGTGCGACGATGCGCGCGTGGGCCGCGGCGATGGGGCTCCAGCCGGAGTCGCCGTCCGCATCCGGGATCACGCCCGCGCGCGCCCAGCGCTTGAGCGTGGCGGGAGTCACGCCCGCCTGATCCGCGACCTCCGCCAGCGTGAACCGGTCGTCGTCGTTCATCGGGCTCTCAAGCTAACAACGGCGGGACCAGTGACGTGGTCCCGCCGTCACGCGGGAAGATCGTCCCGCGACGTCGGCCGGCGACGCGTTCGAGCGCCTCGCGGAGGGCAGCATGTACCTCCCACTATCCGGCCTGCTGCCAAATTCAAACGGGAGTTTCCTCTGGCCGGGCGGCGCGGTCAATACCCCATTGCCGCTGACGAATCCCAAGTGCGAGTGACGCTCGACTCAGGCGGGCCAAGGCCGGGTACAGTGAGCGCGTTCAACGAGAGGAAGAGGACGTGAACTACTTCGTCACCGGCGCCACGGGCTTCATCGGCAGGAACCTCGTGGAGCACCTGTTGAAGCGCGACGGTCGCGTCTATGCCCTCGTGCGCGAGGGGTCGAGGGGACGGCTCGACGCTCTGGCGGAGCGCCTCGGCGTCGGCGATCGGCTCGTGCCCGTCCCGGGCGACCTGAGCAAGCAGGCGCTTGGGATCGACGGCTTCGGCGAGAAGATCGACCACTTCTTCCACCTCGCCGCGATCTACGACATGAAGAGCGACGAGGACACGCTGCGCCGCGCGAACGTCGACGGCACCCGCCACACGATCGAGTTCGCCAACTCGATCGACGTCGGCCGCTTCCACCACACCAGCTCGATAGCAGTCGCGGGCAAGTTCAAAGGCCTCTTCCGCGAGGACATGTTCGACGAGGGCCAGAAGCTGCCGCACGCCTACCACGCGACCAAGTTCGAGTCCGAGAAGCTCGCGCGCGAGATGGTGGAGGCGCCGCTGCGGATCTACCGCCCGGGGATCGTGATCGGGAACTCCGAGACCGGCGAGATGGACAAGATCGACGGTCCCTACTACCTCTTCAAGCTGCTGCAGAAGCTGCGGCACGCGCTGCCCGAGTGGTTCCCCCTCGCCGGCCCCGAGGGCAAGGCGCTGAACATCGTGCCGGTGGACTTCGTCGCGCGCGCGATGGACCACATCGCGCACATGGACGACGCCGACCTCTACGGCAACACCTTCCACCTGGTCGATCCCAAGCCGCTCACCGCCGGTCAGGCGCTGAACGAGTTTGCCAAGGCCGCGCACGCACCGCGCCTAGCGATGCGCATGGACGCCAACCTCACGAACATCGTCCCGCCGCAGGTGGCGAAGGGGCTCATGCAGATCCCCACCGTGAAGGGCGTGCGCAACCAGATCCTGCACGACCTGGAGATCCCGCCGGAGGCGCTCGAGAACCGCGAGTTCGACGCCGACTTCGATGCGCGCGACACGCAGCGCGCGCTCACCGGCACGGGCATCGCGGTGCCGCCGCTGTCGAGCTACGCGACCAAGATCTGGGACTACTGGGAGCGCAACCTCGACCCCGACCTCTTCCGCGAGCGCAGCCTGTCCAGCGTGGTGAAGGACAAGGTGATCGTGGTCACCGGCGCCTCAAGCGGCATCGGCCGCGAGGTGGCGAAGAAGATCGGCGAGGCCGGCGGGACCGTGGTTCTGGTCGCGCGCACGCGCGAGAAGCTCGAGGAGCTGCGCGACGAGGTGGAGGAGGCGGGCGGTACCGCGCACGTGCATCCCGCCGACCTCTCGGACATGGACGACATCGAGCGCGTGTCCGACGAGATCATCGACCAGCACGGCGCCGTGGACATCCTCGTAAACAACGCGGGCCGCTCGATCCGCCGCAGCGTGGAGGCCTCGTACGACCGCTTCCACGACTACGAGCGCACGATGCAGCTCAACTACTTCGGCGCCGTGAAGATGATCATGAAGCTGCTGCCGCACATGCGCGAGCAGAAGTCCGGCCACATCATCAACGTGTCGAGCATCGGGGTGCAGACGAACACTCCGCGCTTCTCGGCGTATGTGGCGTCGAAGGCCGCGCTCGACGCGTTCTCGCGCTGCATGGCGCCCGAGGTGGTGGGCGACGGCGTGAGCGTGACCACGGTGTACATGCCGCTCGTGCGCACGCCGATGATCGCGCCCACCTCCATCTATGACGCGTTTCCCACGCTGTCGCCCGAGGAGGCCGCCGGGCTAATCACCGACGCGATCCTCGACAAGCCGAAGCGCGTGGCCACGCGCCTCGGCACCTTCGGCCAGATCCTGTACTCGATCTCGCCGAAGTCCGTGGATCAGATCATGAACGCCGCCTACAAGATCTTCCCGGACTCAAAGGCGGCCAAGAAGGACAAGGACGGCGCTGCCGAGGGCGACGGGAAGAAGGAGCAGGAGATGTCGACCGAGGCGGTCGCCATGGCCTACCTGCTCCGCGGCGTCCACTTCTAGTTCCTCTGGGACGACGCCCCGGCGGTTTAGTGGCCGGCGGCGGGGCTGACCTCTGCACGTGGTTGCGCCTCCCCCGGCCGGGCGTGCGGGAGCCCGAACGCGGCCGCCAGGCCGACTAGGGCGAACCCCGCGAGCGCAACCATCGCGAGGACGTAGGACCGGTTCCCGGATGCGATGTCCGAGATCAGGATCGTGCCGGCGATCGCCGTGCCGAGCGACGATCCCAGGTTCGAGATGCTGCGGGAAAGCCCGGAGATCTCCCCCTGCTGCTCCTCGGAAAAGGCGGACTGGACGATGTTCACGGACGGCGTGAGCATGACGCCGAGCCCGAGGCCGCAGACCAGCAGGCCCGGCACGAAGGCCCACACGCTTCCCGCCTCCCTCACGAGCCCCAGCAGCAGACCAATGCCCGCCACCGTGAGGACGAAGCCCCCGATGATCAGCGTTCTCTGCTCGCGCCGCCTTGCGAAGCGCGCCGCGCCGAGCGACGAGACAAGGACTCCCGCGGTGAGGGCTGTGAAGATCACGCCGGTCTTGATCGCGTTGAAGTCCCGCACGGTCTGTAGGTAGACCGACGAGACGAACGTAATCCCCATCACGAGGAGCCACTGGATGTTCTGCGTGATCAACCCGAGATCGGACACGCGATTGCGGAACAGGCTGAGCGAGAACAACGGCTCCTTGCCGACCCGCTCCCGCCGCCGGGTGTAGACGAAGAACGCGATCAGGAGCGCCACACCCACCGCCACCAGCACGGCCATGCGGGCGAGGTCGACCTGGGCCTGCTGGATGCCGAACACGAGAAAGAACAGTCCGGCTCCCGACAGCACGGCCCCGGCCAGGTCGAATGGCCGGGATGGATCGGCCTTCAGCGGATCCTTGATCCCACGGCTCAGCACGAAGATCGCGACGATCACGGCGGCTTGGAAGACGAATGCCGCACGCCAGCTGATCGCGCTGGTGATGAGTCCGCCGATCAGCGGCCCGGTGGCCGCGCCGATGCCGCCGAGCGCGCTGATCGCCCCGAAGGCCTTCGCACGCGAGGTGAGATCGCTGAACGCGAGCGTCGTGAGGATGTAGACCGGCGGGATCAGCAGCGCCGTGCCCACCCCCTCGAACACGGAGTTCCCGAGGATCAGCACGCCGAGCCCCGGCGCCACCGCGCTCAGCACAGCACCTATCCCATAAAGCAGGAGCCCGAGGCGAAGGCAGAACTTGCGGCCCCATTTGTCCGTGAGCTTGCTGCCCGGAATCATCAGAATCGCCATGATCAGCAGGAAGAGGGTGATCGCGGTTTGAACCCCCTTCACGGTGGTGTTCAGGTCCTTGCTGATGTCGTTGATCATCACGTTCATGTTGGAGCCGGCGAAGCTGCAGATGAACTGCGCGAGCGCCAGGGGCAGCAGGAATCGACGCGGCGAGCCAACCCAATCCGCGGGGGGTGGCGCTGGAGGAGCCATGGACGTGACGCTGGCCACGGGGGCATGGTCGCGCCGCCAGTGGAGCGCTACCTCACCCGACTAGGGTGAGCTCGCGTCAGAACAGACCGACCGTGCGCCCGCTCTCATCGATGTCGACATTGAGCGCGGCGGGGGTGCGGCCCAGCCCGGGCATCTGCTGGATGTCGCCCGCCAGTGGCACCAGCCAGCCCGCCCCCGTGTAGGCGCGGATGTCGCGGACGGGCAGCGTGAAGTCCTGCGGCGCGCCGAGCAGCGATGCGTCGGCCGACAGCGAGAGATGGGTCTTCGCCATGCAGATCGGCATCTTGTCGAGTCCCTCGTTCTTGAACTGCTGGATCTTGCGTTCGGCGTCCATGTAGAAGACGACGTCGCGCGCGCCGTACACCTCGGTGGCGATCTTGCGGATCTTCACCTCGATCGGGTCGTCGTCCTCGTAGGTGAGCTTGAAGTCCGGCTCGTGCTCGCAAGCGGCCGCCACGGCCTCGGCGAACGCAGCGGCGCCCTCGCCGCCGTTCGCGAAGCCGTCGTTCACCTCGGCCGCCACCGCACCGCCCTCGATCGCCAGCGCCCGCACGAGCTCGACCTCCTCGTCGGTGTCCTCCGGCCGCCGGTTCACGGCCACCACGCACGGGAGGCCGAAGCCGGTGACGATCTGGAGGTGACGGTGCAGGTTGGCGGCGCCGATCGCGATCGCGGCGAGGCCGCGGGCACGCTCGGCCTGCTGGTCGGGCTCGAGGCCTCCGTGATGCTTGAGCGCGCGCACGGTCGCCACGAGCACCACCGCGCTCGGGCGGATGCCCGCCTTGCGGCACACGATGTTGAAGAGCTTCTCCATCCCCATGTCCGAGCCGAAGCCGGACTCGGTGACCACGTAGTCGCCGAGCTTGAGCCCGATCAGATCCGCGACGAGCGACGAGTTGCCGTGCGCGATGTTCGCGAACGGGCCGCAGTGCATGAGGCACGGCTGGCCCTCGAGCGTCTGGATGAGGTTGGGCTTGAGCGCGTCCTTGAGGAGCACCGTCATGGCCCCGGCCGCGCCGAGGTCCTCCGCCGTCACCGGCGTGCCGCCCTTGTAGGAGTGGGCAACGGTGATCGCGCCGAGGCGCGAGCGGAGGTCCTTCAGATCGCGCGAGACCGCGAGGATCGCCATCACCTCGGAGGCCGCCGTGATGTCGAAGCCGGTCTCGCGCGGGTAGCCGTTCGCGCGGCCGCCGAGACCGATCGCGATGTCGCGCAGCGCGCGGTCGTTCATATCGAGGGCGCGGCGCCAGCCGATGCGCAGCGCGTCGATCGAGTGCGGGTTGCCGTGCAGGATCGAGGCGTCAAGCAGCGCGGCCAGCAGGTTGTTCGCCGCTCCCACCGCGTGGATGTCGCCGGTGAAGTGGAGGTTGAGGTCCTCCATCGGCACCACCTGGGCGAGGCCGCCGCCGGCCGCGCCGCCCTTGATGCCGAACACCGGGCCGAGCGACGGCTCGCGCAGACACAGCAGCGGGTCCTTGCCGATCGCGCCGAGTCCCTGGGTGAGCGACACGGCGGTGGTGGTCTTTCCTTCGCCCGCGCGCGTGGGAGTCACGCCGGAGACGCAGATGAGCTTGCCGTCCGGCGCGTCCTTCAGCCGTTCGAGCACATCGAGCGAGACCTTCGCCTTGTGCCGGCCGTAGGGCTCGAACTCCTCGGGAAGCAGGCCACTTCGCTCCGCGATCGTCTCGATCGGCTTGAGCTCGGCTTCCTGCGCGATCTCGAGGCTGGACTTCATCCGGGCGCCCGCTATTCGACCAGGTGCGGGTACTCCTCCTCGAGCATCGCGCGGTAGCGCGCGTACACGGGCTTCGTGATCGGGATCAAGGCGAGCGCCTTCTTCACGTTGCCGGAGGTCTTGATGCGGCGGCGCGCGATCGCCATCGCCACGTTCTCCTTGCCCTGGAAGTAGCGGTTGGCGATGTCCGAGTCCATCACCATGCCCACCTCGGGCTGCCAGTCGACGTCGTCCGACCACTCCCAGCGCAGGCAATCCTCGCCGCCGCCGTCCGCGTAGGTGATGTTCACCACCATGTCGACGTCCGGGAACTCGAACCGCTGCGGCGTCTCGGCATCACGCAGCTTCGGCCCCATCTCGGGGTCGCGGCTCATGATCGTGAACACGCGGTCTACCACCTCGCGGAACTCCTGCGGGGACTTGAACTCGCTCACCGCTGCGAAAGGTATCCGGAAGTGCCTGCAACGCCAATAGGCGTGGCGGCCATGCAACGCCTAGAGAAAAGCCGAGCCGCGGGCGACCAGGTTCTCGTACACCTTGTTCTGGATCGCCTCGCGCACCTGCTCAGACAGCTCGAACACGAACGTCCGGTCCTCAGCCGCCTCGGGCCCGAACCGCGCGGTCTCGATCGGGTCGCCGAACTCGATCCGCCACTTGGACGGCAGCGGCACCGTGCCGAGCGGGCCGAGCAGTGGGAACGTGGGCGTGAGGGGGAAATACGGAGCGCCGATCAGCCGCGCGAGCCAGGGCGCCTCCCCCAGCTTGGGATAGATCTCCTCGCTGCCCACCACCGCCACCGGGACGATCGGCGCGCCGGTGCGCAGCGCCAGCTCCACGAAGCCGCCGCGGCCGAAGCGCTGCAGCCGGTAGCGCTCCTTGAATGGCTTGCCCGCCCCCTTGGCCCCCTCCGGGAACACCGCAACAAGCTCATCCTGCTCGAGCAGGCGCAGCGCGTTGTACGGCGAGGCCACCACGCCGCCCACCTTCCGCATGGCCACCGACACGTACGGCAGCTGGAACGCCCAGTCGAGCACGAGGAAGCGCGGATAGCGCGGCAGCGGATGCTCGCGCAGCAGCCCCACCGAGATCATCGTCGCGTCCCACGGCAGCGTGCCCGCGTGGTTGGCGACCAGCAGCGCCCGTCCGTGCGAGGGGACGTTCCGCGCGCCGATCGTCTCCACACGCCACCAGCGGTCATAGAGGAATTCGAGGAACGGCAGGAGAGCATCGGCGAACTCCTCGTCGAAGCCCCACTCGTCCTCCTCGTAGTCGCCGGCCAGGCGGCTGAGCAGGCGGTCGAGCGCCGTCCGCAGGTCGCGCGGCAGCGTCGCACCCGCCTCGGTGAGCGCCGCGGGCAGCTCACTGCCCGCGTCGAGGCCGGCACGCAGGCGGCGCAGGAACGAGATCGTGGGCCCGATCGGGAAGGCTCCCGGAAACGCGCCGGTGCGAACAGCACGCGGGTCGCGCGGGTCACGCGGTGGAGCCCCACTGCTCCCCGCCGTGGTGCCCGGCTCGCTCCCCACGTGAGTGCTCATCGCGCGATCGCCTCCCTCAAGACAGGCACAAGCCGGCGCCCGCGCTGCGTGCGCACGTAGTCCTCCACTGCCTGCACGGTCGTGTAGCGGGGCGTGTAGCCCACCTCCTCCACGAGCCGAGTGATGTCGATCGCGCGCCCGTACCTGAGCAGCCGCCTGAGGTCCGGCGAGAGCGGATGCATGCCAAGCCGGCGACCAACGTCGGTCACGCCGGGAAAGAGCGGGGGCACGACCGGCAGCGTGGGCCGGCCCGCCAGGCGCACCATGCGCGTGAGCCCGATCGTCCCCGGTGCCGCCACGTTCACGGGCCCGCGCACCGGGTTCTTGATCGCCGCCACGAGCGCGTCGATCGCGTCCACCTCGTGGATGAATTGAAGACGCGGGTCGAAGCCCAGATACGTCGGGACGACCGGCTGGGACAGGTAGCGGGTGATCTGGGAGTCGAGCGATGGGCCGACGGACGGCTGGTAACGGAGCATCGTGCAGACCACCTGCGAATGGCGGCGGGAGAAGGTGTCGAAGTAGTTCTCGATCTCCGCCACGTCACGCTGGAAGCGCGTGCGCAGCGGATACAGGCGGGCCATCTCCTCGGTGAAGAACTGGGGCGCGGCCGGCTCCGCGCCGTAGACACCGGCGGAGCCGCGCACGACGATCGCGCGCAGCGTCGGCGCCTTCTCGCAGGCGGCGAGGAGCTGCAGCGAGCCGATCACGTTGATGTCGTGCGCCGCGCGCCCTGACATGCCCGGACCGGGACGACGGATGATCTTGTTGTGGACGATCGTGTCCACCTCCGCCTGCGGGATCAGCTTCGAGATCACCGGGTTCCGGATGTCGGCCTCGATGAAGTCCATGCGCTCGAGCCGCGCGCGCGGGGGGCGCTCGTCCATCCCTGCGAGGTAGTCGATCTCGGGATCGGTCTCGAGCCGGCGCGCGATCTCGGTGCCGAGGAAGCTGCCCACCCCCGTGATCAGGACACGGCGCGGGCGCACGTCAGCCCTTCGGCTTGCGGGACCGGGACGAGCCGGATGACGAGCGCGTGGACGACGAGCGCTTCGCCGGCAGGCGCTTCTCGATCGCGTCGAGCCGGCGGGAGATCGCGCGCAGCTCGGAGCGGATCTCCTTGAGGTCCTCGTTGGTCACCGGGCGGCGCTCCTCGAATGCCTCCGTGATCCGCTCCCGCAGCGACTCCGCGCCTGCGCCCGCCCCGCGCACTATCTCGTCCACCGCGTCCTGCGCACGCTCGCGCGTGAGCTGCGCCGACCCCACGGTCGCCTGAATCGTCCGCTCCACGGCGTCGCGCACCGCGTCGGGGACCTGCTGACTTGGACGCCTCGCCATCCGGCTCGCAGTCTCGCATATCGTCCGCCGCGTGCCTCACACCGGGCCGATCCATCTCAAGCCGGCCGCGGAGCTGGCGGAACGCGTCCTCTTGCCCGGCGATCCGCACCGCGCGCTGGCGGTCGCGCAGGCGCTGCTCGACCAGCCGAAGATGTTCAACCACCACCGCGGGCTGTGGGGCTACACGGGCGCAGCGCCCGACGGTGAGCTGCTCACCGTGCAGTCCACCGGGATGGGCGGGCCCAGCACCGCGATCGTGATTCACGAGCTGGCCGAACTGGGCGCGCGGACGTTGATCCGCATCGGCACCTGCGGCGCGCTCGTGGACGGCGAGCTCGCCATCGGCGACATCGTGGCGGTGGAGCGGGCGCTGCCGGCGGACGGGGCGAGCGCGGCGCTCGGCGCGCGCGATGAGGTGGCGCCGGACGCGGCTCTCACCGAGGCGCTGCGCGAGGCGTGCGGCGGACGAGCCGTCACCGCGGTATCGAGCGACCTCTTCTACGACGAGCGCGACGAGCCCCTGCGCGATTGGCTGGAGCGCGGCGCCAAGGTGGTGGAGATGGAGGCGGCCACCCTGTTCCGGTTCGCGGAGGCGCGCGGCGTGCGGGCCGGCTGCGTGCTCGGGGTGGCAGACATCGTCGGCGCCGAGCGCAACCGCATCGGCCAGGAAGAGCTTGCGGAGCTCGGGGTCCGAATCGGCGAGGTGGGCTTCGCGGCGCTCGAGCGGGCCGGCTCTACGGCTCGCTGACCGTCAGGCGCTCCTGCGCCCGCGGCACCGGCTCGGCGGTCGGCGTGACCGCCTCGCGGAGCGCCACCAGGTCGCGCGCGATCCCGTCGATCTTGCGCTCGAGCGACTCGCTGCGTGTGGCCGTCTCGAGCCGGGCATCGAGGTTGCCGAAGCGCTCCTCGAGCCGGTCGAGCAGATCCTCGATCGCCTCGAGCCGCTGCGACAGCGAGCGAAGCCTTCGTGTGACGCGCTCCACGTCGGCCGCGGACGGAATGCCGAGCGCACCCATCGCCGCCTCCTGCGCGTGCGCGGCCTTCTCGCGGGCCTCGAAAGCCCGCTGAAGCGTGCTGGCGACCATCGGATTGCCGAGCAGCTCCTCGGCGAGCTTCCCCAGCGCCTCCTCGCTCTGGCGCGAAAGACGGTCGCGCAGGCCCTGCGGCTCATCAGCCATGCACGGCAGGGTACAGGGTGTCGGGTGTCCGGTGTCGGAGTACCGGCCCGACACCCGACACCAGGCACCCGACACCCCTAACCCTAACCCTCAACTCGACCCTTATGCTGCGCTAGGAGAGTTGGGATTTGGGTAGAAGATGTCCAATTACGTGGGTGGGGGAGTTGCAGGCATTGAAGCCGCGCACCGTTTCGGCCGATAGGGACCTGCAGAACCCTTCGGGTGAACGCAGCCCTTCAGGCCATAGGAGCTAGGGACGGTTCCCAGTTGCAGAGCAGGATGACACCGGTTAGCTTTCAGTCCGCGCCAGGCGCATCTGGTAGCTTGCGCGCTGAATTCAGCGGCTCCACGTCGGGGCTTGCGGGGATGCTCCGAAGGGGCTTGGGAGGAGACAAAGAGCAAGGATGAGGAAGCGCCTCCTCTATATCGTGCTTGCCGCGACGCTGCTGGCTGCCCTGGCCACGGGCGTCAGCGTCCCCGCGTCGGCTGAGACGGGGGCCACCGGCGTGACCGTGCCTTCGGTCACCGTCCCGGGCACCACGATCACCACGCCGGGCGTGACGGTCCCCACCCCCACGCTCCCGACGCCCACCACGCCGACCGTGCCCACACTCCCCGGCACCGGCCCGAGCGGCCCGAGCGGCCCCACCGGCGGTGGCGGCGGCGGGACGACGAACAACAACCCGTCACCCACCAACACCCAGCCGTCGGGTAACACGCCGGCACCCACGGGCGGCAAGGGCAACCAGAAGAACTCGACCTCGAAGACCAAGACCCCAACCCTCAAGGTCCACCTGAGCCCCCAGAAGAAGAAGCACTCCTCGAAGAAGAACAACTCGGGCAACGGCCCCCTCTACCAGTCCAACGGCGCGCCCTCTCCTTCCAACCCCACCTTCACCGACGCGCTGCCGCCGTCGCTCGAGGTCACCGCGGTCCCCAACTTCGTCATCAGCCAGTTCCACGTCCCGCCGTTCCTCCTCCCGATCTACCAGGCCGCCGGAATCGAGTACGGCATCCGCTGGGAGGTCCTCGCGGCGATCAACGAGATCGAGACCGACTACGGGCGCAACCTCAACGTCTCGTCCGCCGGCGCGGTGGGCTGGATGCAGTTCCTGCCCTCCACCTGGAAGACGTGG
>DATEPK010000113.1:0-9597 GCA_035273245.1 Thermoleophilaceae bacterium | reverse complement strand
GATCGCGTTCTGAAGAAAGTCGCGGATCTCCTGGTTGGTCATCGGGTGCCTCCCGGCGTCGAAGTCTTGATTGAAAGAGCGTGGATGGGCCCGCCCACCTCATCGCCGAAGATCCCGTAGACGAGCTGGTGCTGCTCGATGCGGGACAGCCCCTCGAAACGGTCCGAAACCACCTCGGCGCGAAAGTGGTCGCCGCCGCCCGTGAGGTCCTCCACGGTCGCCGTCGATCCCGGCAACGCGCTCTCGATGCGTGTTTTCAGCTCTTCAGGCGAGGGCATATTCGTCCGACAACGATAGCTGGGAGTACAGCTACAATCGGACACGAATGGTCACCCTCACCGACATCGCCGCCGAGAAGGTAAGCGCCTTCCTGGCAGACCAGGAGCCCAATGAGACTGCCGGACTGCGCGTCGGAGTGCGCGGCGGCGGCTGCTCGGGCTTCCAGTATGCGCTCGCTCTGGACGAGAAGCGCGAGGGCGATCACGTGTTCGAGGACCACGGCATCCGGGTGATCGTGGACGACGCGAGCCTGCAGTACGTGAACGGCTCCGTCGTGGATTACAAGGAGAGCCTGATGGGCGCCGGCTTCGAGGTGAACAACCCGAACGTCGTGGCCGCCTGCGGATGCGGCTCCTCTTTCCGCGTAGCGGATGAAGATCCGAGCTGCGGCGCTCCCGCCTGACCGCTCGCACCTCCGGCAGGCGGCTCGTCAGTCTCGAGCTGATGTTCCGAAGGCCTGAGATGCGGTTCGCTGCCCGATCGCGCTGAGGCGCGCGTAGCCGGTGGTCCCCTTATCTCGGAGCTCCGTCGCGGCCTCTGCGAGCGCGCCGAATGCGGCGAATGCGAACGACCCTCCGACGGTGACGCGCGCCACTCCTGCGGCCGCGAGTTCCGTGACCGCTGGCCCGTCTGGACGCATCAAGACGTTCACCGGACGTGACACCGATGAGACGACGGCGCGTATGTGGTCGAGGTGCTCGAGGCCCGGGGCGTAGAGGACATGGGCTCCGGCGGCCTCGAAGGCCTGAAGCCGCGCGATGGTGTCGTCGAGGTCCTGGACGCCGTGGACGTAGTTGTCGGCCCGGGCAGTGAGCACGATGCGATCTCCAGCCGCGGCCGCGGCAGCTTCGATCCGCGCGATGGCCACGTCGATGGGATAGAAGCGCTCGCCGTCCCAGTCCTCGACGGAACAGCCCGCGAGGCCGGCGTCGATGGCGCGGCGCACGGTCTCGGCCACCCCCTCAGGCGCCGGCGCGTATCCGTCCTCGAGGTCGGCGCTGACCGGAACGGGCACGGCCGCGGCGATCGCAGCGGCGGAGGCGAGAGTCTCCTCGGGCGTGGCATCGCCATCGAGGCGCCCGAGGGTGGCCGCAAAGCCGCTGCTCGTGGTCGCGAGCGCTTCGAAGCCGAGCGAAGCGAGCACGCGCGCCGAGCCGACATCCCAGGGATTCGGGCAGAGCAGTGGATCGCCGGGCCGGTGCACGTCGAGAAAGCGCTCCACTGCAGTCGGGCTCATGGCCTGAAGACTGCCGAATCGCGACTTCATCCGCGCCCAAATAGGTATTGGGCAGCGTGATGCGGGTACCCGGAGCGTGAGTACCCGGGAGTGAGAGGAGCGGAAGTTGGCGACTCAGGACACAGTCAGCCTCGGCGAGGAGGCACGGACCGCGTTCGCGCGGTTGCTGCTCGAGCGAGTCCGGCGGGACAAGTATCCGAGCGTGAGCCATCTGGATCTCATCGAGCAGGTGATGCCGCCGACCGTGATTCGCGACTACCTCAACGTTCTGCTCGAGAAGGTCGCGGAGGACGCGGTGCCGAGCATCCCCATGCTCGCCCGCATCGCCCGGGTCTCGCAGCAGATCTGAGGAGGAGCTGACGGGACGGCGTCTTATTCAGACGCCTGCTCGGCCAGCGCGCTCAGCATCGACTGGCCGCCCGCGGCGGCCAGTGAGCCGAACAGGGTGCCGAGGAGCATGTCGCGCAGCTCGGTCCGCTCGAAGTCCCGGTTGCGCACCCAGTCGAGGCACGCGCCGTCCATGAACCACAGCCAGCCGCGGACGGCTGCGCGGACGGCTGGAGGTGCCGTCACTCCCTCCGGCGTTATGCCGGCGATGATGCGCTGTGCGGTGAGCTCACGGACGTTGTCGATCAGCTCGCGCACCTCCGCCACGGTGGTGGCGCTCTCGATCAGCTTCTCGTAAGAGGCGGAGTTCTCCTCGATCAGCTCGAGGTAGCCGTCGAGGCTGCCGGTGAGCTGCTCGAGCGGCGGCTTGTCCGGATCGGGCTCGGTGCGCGTGCGCAGCTCTTCGGCGGCGCGGGCGAGCGTGGCCACGAAGAAGTCCCGCTTGCTCGGGAAGTAGTGGTAGAGCAACGCCTTCGAGATCCCGGCCTCCCGCGCTATCTGCGCCATCGATAGCTCTCCGTACGAGTGCCTCGTGAAGAGCTCCGTTCCCAGCTCGAGCAGCTGGCGGCGCCGCTCGTCCACGCCGAGCCGGGTATAGGCGGGTTCGCTCACCGCCCGCACTATAGCCGCTTGTTGACCGATGGTCGACAACGTGTTACGGTCCCTTATCTACCAGCGGTCAACAAGGGGCTATATGGGAGGTCCGATGCTGAGAGAAGAGAGACTGGACGTGCTCGAACGGCGCACTGCCGCACTGACAGAGCGCCTCGAGCGTCTGGAGCGGGACATGCACCGCTCGGAGCCCGCGGTGAAGCGTTCGCAGCCGGTGCGGGTGCGAGACCCGCGGATCATCGAGGAGCGGCGCCCCGCGCACACGGTGGCGCCCCACCCGGCGCCGCGGCCGGCACGCCCGGCGCCCAAGCCCTCAAAGCGAGAGCTCAATGTCGAGGACCTCCTCGGCGGCCGCGTGCTCGCGTGGCTTGGCGGCATCGCCGTCCTCGTCGGCATCGCGCTCTTCTTCTCGCTCGCTGTCTCGCAGGGCTGGATCGGACCCGCCGCGCGCACCCTGGTCGCAGGAGCCGGCGCGCTCGGTCTGCTCGGCGCCGGCGTCTGGCTGCACGACCGGAAGGGCCGGACCGAGGCAGCGCTCGCGGCGATCTCCACGGCGATTGCTGGCCTGTTCGCCACCGTCACGGTCGCTGCGCAGGTGTACGACCTCATCCCGTCGCTCGTGGGCCTTGTGCTGTCGGCCGGGATCGGCGCGATCGGCACCACGCTCGCGATCAGGTGGGAGGCGAAGGGAGTGGCGGCGCTTGGCATCGGCGGCTGTCTGCTCGCGCCCGTTCTGGTGGGGGCTCCGGCCAGCACCGGCTCGATGGCGTTCCTGCTCGTGGCCGGAGCCGCGGCCGCCGCCGTCCTCATCTGGCAGCGCTGGCAGTGGCTCGCGTTCGGCGCGTTTGCGATCAGCACGCCGCAGTGGATCTCGTGGCTCTTGCACGATCCGCGCGCCGGGATCGCCATCGCCGTGCTCGCGTGCTTCGGCGTGCTCAACCTGGCATCCGCCGTCGGCTTCGAACTGCGCATGTCCGCAAAGCGGCTGCGCCGTTCCGCCACGTTCCTGGTGCCGCTCAACGCCCTGGTGCTCGCGACCGTGGGCTACTTCTGGCTCGCGTCGCGCGGACACCACACCGTCGGCGAGCTGTGGCTCGTGGCGCTCGCGCTCGTCCATATGGGCTTCGGCCTCGCCGAACGACGGGTGCCGCGCATCTCCCATGACCTCGGGCTGATCTCGCTCGTGCTCGGCGTGGCCACCGCGGATGCCGCCTACGGGCTCCTCGTCAGCGGTCCGGCGCTCGCGGCCGGTTGGGCGGCCGGCGCCGTGGCGCTGGCGATCGTCGGCAAGCGCACCCGCGCTGCGGGGGCCGATCGCACGCTCGCTGAGCTCGGGCTCGGCGTGCACGTCGGCCTCGCGCTCGCTCGCGCGCTGCTCGTGGACGCTCCCCCGTCGGCTGTGACGGGCGGGGGCGGCGGGTTGCTGTCCGCCGCGGTCGCGCTGTCAGCGCTCGCCGCCGCCTGCTTCGCCTCGGCGCGCCTTGCCGAAGACGGCCGGAACGGGCTGCGGATGACGCTCGATTCGCTCGGGCTCGCGGCGCTCGCGTATCTCACTGCCATCGCCCTCGACGGGCCGGCGCTGGCCATCGCGTGGGCAGGTGAGGCCGGCGCGCTCGCACAGCTCGTGCGGCGGTCAAAGGACAAGGTGGCGCTCGTCGGCGCCACGGCGTTTCTCGGCGGAGCCGTGATCCACGCGCTCGCGCTCGATGCACCGCCGCACACCACTGTGGACGGGGTCCAGCACCTGCTCCCGGTCGCGGGCTGCATCCTCGCGATAGCGGCCGCGGCGTTCCGCACGGCGCGCGCGGTCGAGGACCGGACCTGGCGCGCGGCGCTGGACGCCGTGGCGCTCGGCGCCGTTGCGTACCTCGCGGCGGTGGCTCTAGACGGCGTGCTGCTCGTGGCCGCGTGGGCCGGGTGCGCGCTCGTGCTC
Source organism: Thermoleophilaceae bacterium (assembly GCA_035273245.1). Taxonomy (GTDB): domain Bacteria; phylum Actinomycetota; class Thermoleophilia; order Solirubrobacterales; family Thermoleophilaceae; genus JAICJR01. Next base: position 5,149 of record DATEPK010000113.1, on the reverse strand, counting down.
GCCGAGCTGGCTCGGCGCCTCGACAACCGCGTGGCCGCGGTGGGGGCGCTTGCCCTCGGCGCGCTGGCGAGCGCTCACGCGACGCTGATCGAGGCGCCTCCCGCCGCGCTGATCCACGGCGCCGACCACCTGGCAGCGGCCGCCGGTGCGCTGCTGATGGTCGCCGGCGTGACGCTCCGGATGGGGCAGCTTGGCACCGCGGGGGAGAAGGGCCGAGCAGGCCTGCTCGGCTCGGGCGGCCTACTCCTGCTCTACACGGCCTCGGTTGCCGTGGTGAGCGCATTCGAGCCGGGCGGCTCGGGCTCGGGCCTTCAGATCGCGGACTTCGGACCGCATCAGCTCGGGCAGGTGCTGCTGAGCGCGCTGTGGAGCGTGGCGGGCGTGGGCGCCCTGGTGATCGGCCTGCGCCGCGACGAGCGCACAGTGCGCATCGCAGGGCTCGGGCTGCTGCTCGTGGCGGTGGGCAAGGTCTTCCTGTACGACCTGTCCACGCTCACGTCGGTCTATCGCGTGGCCTCGTTCGTCGGCCTCGGATTGCTGCTGCTCGGCGCGGCCTTCGCCTGGCAGCGCGTGCGTCCGCGCCCGCTGCCTGACCTGCGCGACATGCCGAGGGCGCTCCGCTGAGGAGCGCTCTCGGCGGGTCAGGAGGACGCGTCGCAGGTGCCGCGCGGCGGCCGGATGCCCGCCGGCGGCGACAGGTCATAGAGGCTGCCCTCGAAGCCGACGACGAAGAGGTGGTCGCTTGGCCAGCCGGGGCCGCAGCCGAACTTCACGGCAGAAGGGTCGCCGAGTCCGCTGGCGATGACGCAACCCTGGCCGGTGCGCGGGTCGAGCCGGATCAGCTCGCCCGCCGGAGCGGGCCGGTTGGCGGCGATGTAGAGCACACCCTGACGGTCGATCGTCATGTCGTCGAGCACGAGTCCCTGCCCGAGGCTTGCGACCTGCTCGACATCAGACGGGTCGGCGATACGGGCGCGCATCACCAGTCCGCCCGGCTGGAAGGTCTCGTCGAAGTAGAGCCAGGTGCCGGTCGGGTCGACGGCCAGGCCGTTCGAGTCGTTCGTCTCCACCCAGTTGCGCTGGGGATCCGCGGAGTCGGTGGCCGGGATGCGGGTGATGCCCCAGCCCGGGCTCACCCGGCTCACCGCCGCATCCCCGCTCGGCAGGAACACGAGGCCGTTTGGCATCGACAGCCCGCTCGACCAGGTCGATAGCGCGCCGCTCGACAGGTCGTAGCGCTGGACGGTCCCGTCGGTCGTACCGAGTACGCCGGCCTGCGGCGAGTCGCCCGTGTTGAAGTAGAGAGATCCGCCGCGTATGCGCTCGCCGCCGGGACTCGGCACGTTCGGGATCAGCGTGCCGACCCTGCCGTCTGGTGTGAGCCGGTCGATCTCGTTCGCGCCGTTGTTGGAGACGAGCAGCCCGCCGGAACCGTCGGGCTCGAGATTCTCGAGCACGCCCAGACCGCTCGCAACCGTGCGCACCGTCCAGGGTGTGCAGGCCGCGCCGCTCGCTGCCGGCGCACCTTCAGCTCCCGCGCTGCTACAGAGAACAGCGGCGATGGCCAGCACGGCGACCAACGCCACACCCCTCATCCTGCCTCCCACATCCCTCGGTATACACGGTGGCCGATGGCCGCGCGCCACTCCGTCGCGACTGATGCCCTAGACCGGCGCGTTGTCGAGCGACGCCCAGAGGTACAGGCACGCCAGTGACCTGTACGGGCGCCAGGGCTCCGCTATTCGAGTGAGCGTGGCCGCGTCCGGGATCTTCGGCAGGCCGTAGGCGCGCTCCGCAGCGCGGCGGATTCCGAGGTCGCCCACCGCGAGCACGTCCGGGCGGCCGAGGTGGAAGATCATGAACATGTCGGCGCTCCATTGGCCGATGCCCTTGATGGCGGTGAGCTGCTCGGACACCTGCGCATCGGACAGCTGGGCGAGATGGTCGAGGTCGAGGTCGCCGTCCTCCACGCGCTCGGCCAGGTCACGCAGGTAGGCCACCTTCGCGCGCGAGAGTCCGGCGGTGCGCAGTGAGTCGGGCGGGGTGGCGATGAGCTGGGCGGGCGTCGGCACATTGCCGTCGAACAAGTCGAGCACGCGCGCGTAGATGGTTGCCGCCGCTTTGGTGGAGAGCTGCTGGCCGACGATCGACCGCACCAGCGTGCCGTAGGCGTCGCGCGGCCGGCCGCGGCGCCGCTTCGCCACGCTCAGCGTGCCGTGCTGCTCCACCAGCGCGCGCATCACCTCGTCGGAGGCGCGCAGATGGTCCACGGCGCGGTTGCGCTGCGCGCTCAGTGGATCCGCACCGGGGTGCCGATGGGCACGCGCGGGTAGAGGTCGATCACGTCGCTCACGTGCATGCGGATGCAGCCGTGCGAGGCGCGGGTGCCGATTGACCAGTCCTCGGAGGTCCCGTGGATGCCCACCCCGTCGCCGAGTCCGAGCCAGCGCGCCTTGAGCGGATCGGCCGGGTCGGACGACGGAATGGTCTGCCCGGCGAGCGATCCCGCCCACGGGCTGTTGGGCACGTGCCAGTCCGGGTTCACCTGCTTGTCGAGCACGTGGCGGATGCCTGCCGGAGTCTCGAGGCCGGCCATGCCCACGGCGATGGGATAGGTCTTCACGAGCCTCAGCCGCTTGAAGAGGCGAAGCTTGAAGTGGTCGCGATCGACGGAGATGTAGGTGGCGTACCTGCGCGCGAGCGTCTTCAGCGTGACCGCGGGGCGCAGGCTCTGCACGCGCGCGTGAACGATCCGCGACGGCGTCGGGTGCCGCAGCTCGTCGATGATCTTCTGGCGGAGCTTGGAGGAGTCGATGCCGCGGCCGAGGCGGCCGTGGATCCGCTTGATCCTGGTCACGCCCAGCACCACGCGCGAGTTGCGCGGCGCGCGGTAGTAGGGCTTGCCGAGCTTCGTGACCTCGGCTCTCAGCTTCTTGCCGTCGATCGTGCGGGCGAGGCGTATGTGCACGGGGCGGTGCCGCGCGGCCTGCTTGAACGCGTCCGACACCATGCCCGCGTAGTCCACGGTCTGGCCGAGATCCGCGCTCGCCACCTGCTGAACAGTGCCGCCGATGCCCACGTTCACCGGCCGCTCCCACACGGGCGCTATCGCGGCCTGTGCCTTCGCGGTGGCGTCCGCGGCATCGAGCCCGGACACGTCGACGCCGGCGATCGTGGCGCCCGGCGGCAGGGTCTTTGGCGCGGCCGCGGTGGCGGGAAGGGCTGTGGCAAGGGCTAAAAGCCCTGCAATGAGTGCTGTTCGAGCGATCTTCACGCCATAAGGATGACAACTTCGTAAGCTGCCCCGCGTGCGCTTCGTGACATACGACGCCGGCAGCGGCCCGCGAGCGGGCTTCCTCCGCGACGGGGAGCGGGTGGTGGACGTGGGGGACAGCCTTCGCGGGCTCATCGCCGCCGGGCCGCTCCATGAGCCCGCAGATGGCGAGGAGCTCGCTCTTTCGGAGGTGCGCCTGCTCCCGCCGATCCCCGATCCGGACAAGCTCATCTGCATCGGCCTCAACTACCGCTCGCATGCGGCGGAGGCCGGCGTGGAGGCTCCGGAGACGCCCACCTTCTTCGCCAAGTTCCGCAACGCGCTCGTGCCGGCGGGCACCGAGGTGAAGCTGCCGGCCGCGAGCCAGAAGGTGGATTACGAGGCGGAGGTGGCCTTCGTCGTGGGCCGCCGCGCGAAGGACGTGTCTGAGGCCGAGGCGCTCGACCACATTGCCGGCTACACCCTTCTCAACGACCTCTCCGCGCGCGACCTTCAGTTCTCGACGCTGCAGTGGATGCCCGGCAAGGTGTTCGACGGCTCGGCGCCCTGCGGCCCTGCGCTGGTCACACCGGACGAGGCCGGCGCGCCCGACTCGATCGGAATCGAGCTGAAGCTGAACGGCGAGGTGATGCAGTCGGCGACAACGGCCGACCTGATCCATTCGATCCCCGCGCTGCTGGCGCACCTCTCCACGCTGATGACGCTCGAGCCGGGCGACATCGTGTCCACCGGAACGCCCTCCGGAGTGGGGAGCGTGAGAGAGCCGCGCGTGTGGCTCAAGCCGGGCGACGAGGTGACGATCACGTCGCCATCTTTAGGAACGCTCCGCAACGCTCTTATTTAGAGCGTGTTCAATCACACCGGTGAGGTTCTCGCAGCCACGAAGGCTTTGGCCTGTGCTGCTTGGGGCGCTTTTGCTCGCACTTGTGGGCACAGCGCTGGCTGCACAGATCGCTAAGGCGCCTCCGGCCCCTGCCGGAGGAAACCTGCAGGGCAACCAGGAGAAGTTCCTGCAGCTCGCCGAGCAGGGAGTGCGGAACATCAACCGCTACTGGTTCAACTCGCGCACCGACTGGTACAACGACCGCCTCGCGGGGAACCAGGACGGCAAGGCTCCGATATGGACCACCGTTCACCTCTTCAGCGCGCTCAACGGCATCGCCCAGGCAGCGCCGACTGCCGCCAACAAGCGAGCGGTCGAGTGGTTCGCCGATCGCGCGTATCGCGAGTACTGGGATCCGCAGGTGGGGCACATCCCGCACACCCGGCGGCACATCGGCGGCTTCGACCCGAGCACCCGCGAGGCGAAGGGTCCGCGCGCGCACGCGTTCTTCGACGACAACGGCTGGCTCGGCCTCGCCTTCCTCGAGGCCTTCCGGATCACCCGCGTGAAGCGCTACCTCACCTACGCCGATGACGCGTTCCAGTTCATTGCGCAGGCCGGCTGGGCGACCGGCGACGGCGGCGGGGTGTGGTGGGACACGCACCACGTGAGCCGCTCCTCCGAGAGCATTTCCTCAGGCAGCGCACTCGGCGCGATGCTCTACTACACCACGCGCAGGAAGGCCTACCTCCAGACCACGCAGAAGTTCATCGCGTGGGCGAACGCCCACATCTGGGACGCGAAGAATGGCCTCTACATGCGCGACGTGACCTCGCCGATCCTGATGGGTTACGTGCAGTCGCCGTTCATGGTCGCCTACGCGTCGCTCTGTCAGACAACCAAGAACGATGCCCTGTGCGACAAGGCCGAGCAGCTGGGCAGCTCGTCGCTCGCGCAGTTCTCGGCCGCTCTGCATCACGGGCCGCAGTACGACGCGGAATACCTCCACTGGATGCTCGCCGTGTATGCGAAGGACCACAATCCGAGCTGGT
>DATEPK010000112.1:0-17311 GCA_035273245.1 Thermoleophilaceae bacterium | reverse complement strand
AACCGCATCGGCGCCGGCACCGACGAGATCATGCTCGACGTGATCGGTCGCTCGTACGGGTTGTGAGCGCGGAGAAGGTCTCGCGCGCGCCGGGCGCGCCCACGATCGAGCGGGTGGCGGACGGCGTGTGGCTCGTGCGCGGCGGCCTGCCGCGGACCATGAACGTCTACCTGCTCGAGGAGCCTCAGGGCGGGGTGACGCTCTTCGACGCCGGGATCAAGACGATGGCGAGCGGGCTGCGGGAAGCGGCGGGGCGCTTCGGCGGGATCAAGCGCGTGGTGCTCGGGCATGGACACACAGATCACCGCGGCTCAGCGCCACGGCTCGACGCGCCGGTGTACTGCCATCCCGACGAGGTGGAGGACGCCGAGGGCAGCGGCGGCTTCCGCTACTGGCCGACCATCTTCTTCAGCGATCTGCCGCGCTTCGCGAGGGTGCTGCATCCGTTCCTCCACACCTACGTGTGGGACGGCGGTCCCGTGAAGATCGCCGGCACGGTGTCCGAGGGCGACGACGTGTGCGGCTTTCGCGTGGTCCACATCCCCGGGCACGCGCCCGGTCTGATCGCGCTCTGGCGCGAGACGGACAGGCTCGCGCTCGTGAGCGACCTCATCTACACGATCGACATGCGCGGACGCCCCTCGGACCCGCACATGCCGGACGGCACCTACAACTGGGACAGCGCGATGGCTCGCGAGAGTGCGCGCAAGGTCGCGGAGCTCGAGCCCGCCGCGCTCTGGGCGGGCCACGGCAATCCCGTGACGGGCGACGTGCGCTCGACGCTCCTTCGCGTGGCCGGCGGCTGATGGGCGAGCTGCTCGACCACGTGCGGTCGTACTACGCCGCGCTCGACTCAGGTGACGTCGATGCCGTGGCCGCGCACTTCACCGACGACGCTGTGCACTACTACACGCGGCTCGGACCGCACGAGGGCGCCCGCACGATCGGCGAGCACACGCAGTGGGCGGTGGAGAACATCGAGGGCCGCTGGGTGCTCGAGAACGGCATCGACGACGGCGAGCAGGCAGTGATCGAGTGGACGATGACCTGGCGCGACTCGAAGTCGGGCGAGCGGCGCCTCGACCGCGGCACCGAGTGGTTCCGCTTCCGCGACGGGAAGATCTGCGAGGTGCGCGCGTACCACCACGGCAACAGGAAGAACCCCTCGGGAGATCTGCTTGGCTTCGACCACGCGGGCCGCGGCTACACCACGCTCGATTAGCCCGCCCTTCACGGAGGAGCACGAGGCGCTGCGCGAGTCCATCCGCCGCTTCGTGGAGCGCGAGCTGGCGCCCCACGCGCGCGAGTGGGAAGAGGCACAGTGGTTCCCGAACGACGTGTTCACGCGCATGGCCGAGCTCGGCTTCCTCGGGCTGAAATACCCGGAGGAATACGGCGGCCAGGGTGGCGACCATCTGCACGACGCGGTGCTCGTGGAGGAACTCGCGCGCGCCGGCAGCGGCGGGCTCGCCGCGGGGATAGGCGCCCACATCTCGATCGCCACGCCGCCGATCTGGAAGTTCGGCACCGACGAGCAGAAGCGCCGCTGGCTCGCCCCGGCGATCGCCGGCGAGAAGATCGGCGCGCTCGGCATCACCGAGCCTGATGCGGGCTCCGATGTTGCGGGCCTGCGCACGCGGGCGCGAAAGGTCGACGGCGGCTATGTGGTGAACGGCTCGAAGACCTTCATCACGAACGGCGTGCGCGCGGACTTCGTGGTCACCGCCGTGAAGACCACCGAGGACGGCGGCCACCATGGCATCTCGTTCCTCGTGATCGAGAAGGGCATGGAGGGCTTCAGCGTGTCGCGCAAGCTCGAGAAGCTCGGCTGGCACGCCTCCGACACGGGCGAGCTCGCGTTCAACGACGTGTTCGTGCCGGACGAGAACCTGCTCGGCGAGGAGAACAAGGGCTTCTACCTGATCATGGCCAACTTCCAGTGGGAGCGGCTTGTGATGGCACTCGGATCCGTGGGCGGCATGCAAATGACGCTTGACCGCACGATCCAGTTTGCGCTCGAGCGCGAGACGTTCGGTAGGCCGATCGCAAAGCACCAGGCGATCCGCCACAAGCTCGCCGAGATGGCGGTGAAGGTGGAGACCGGCCGCGCGCTCACCTACAACGCGCTGCGCCTGTTCGCCGAGGGCCAGGACGCCATCCGCGAGGTGACGATGGCGAAGCTGAAGACGCAGCGCGACGCGTTCGAGGTGGCCGATGACGCCGTGCAGATCCACGGCGGCGCCGGCTATATGCGCGAGTACGACGTGGAGCGCGCCGCGCGCGACGCTCGCCTCGGCCCTATCGGGGGCGGCACCGACGAGATCATGAGGGAGATCCTCGGGAAGATGCTGGGGCTGTGATGCACTGCTTATCGGCGCGTCGCAGCTCTTGACCAAGACGCGCGGCGCTGTTTAGCTCCACTGAACACCGCGGATCCGGTACCCGCGGTCTGACCGTCCAATCGAGGAGTGGAGGGAACGATGAGGCGTTCACGCAAGTTTGCGCTTGCCGCTGTTCTGGCCGTGGTAGCGAGCGCGATGCTGGGTTCGACCGTGGTCGATGCCGCAAAGCACCACGGGCACGGCCACGGCAGAGGCGGCGGCGCGGGCGGTTTCCCGCCGAGCGTCCACCGGTTCAACCTGGACGGCTACAAGATCGAGACCAACTACACGCTGGGCCGCAATACCGGCAACACGTTTGACCAGACCTACGGGGCGAGCATGGTGCAGGGCGTACCGGTGAAGGGTCCCGCCGTCGGGCAGACCTTCCCGCCGGTGGACTACGTCGCGCTGCCGGTCGCGCACAAGACGCTCTATGTGGCGTGGCTCGACCCGACGACGCATGCGATCGTCGACGCGTTCGTCATGAACTTCAGGACACACGTGGTCTTCGACTACGCGCCGGGCAGCTCCACACCCGAGAGCTCCGGCACGGTGAAGATCCTCAAGAAGGGGGCGCAGCGCATCAGGTGAGAGCTGCCTTAATTGGCGCATAGCCGCTGGCTGTTTCGGGCAAAAAGTGCGGCAGGAGGCGCTGTACCGCGGTTCTTGTGGCGGGGATCCCTGGCGTGGAGACGTAGCGACGTCTCGGCCTCAGAGAGCTCTCAGCCTCTGCTCATCTTGGGCCAAGGTCCGTCGGGAAGCGTGTGGGTCACGAACCAAAGGAGTGCGTCCATGGGAATGACCGCCGCACTTGTACTCAATCTCGCTCTTTACGCAGTTGCGTTTACGGCAATTTTTGGCTTGGCAACATGGGCCATCAAGACCGGTGAGCGAGCGGACCGCCGCCGGCCCTCGCAGGAGGGTCGGCGACGCGCTGCCGCTTATCGGACTCCAGCGACGGCTTCGCGATAGAGCCGTCGAGCCAGCGGTAGAGCGCTAGGAACACGAACACCGCATATGGGATCGAGCCCGGTCCCACCATGATCCCGGCAGCGAGCTGTTGGTCCGCGAGGGCCGACAGCCCGCCCCGCTGGGATGCCGCTGCTTCATACCCCGCGTACAGCGGCGAGGAGGCGAACGTGAGCACGATCGCAAGGAGCCAGCACACGGTCGCGCCGCCGACGACGTAGACCACGCGACGCGCCTGGTCGAGCCGCGGCCGCAGCGGCGGCGACTCGATCACCTGCGCCCAGAACAGGACGGACAGCATCAGGAACGAGAAGTGCTCGAGGTCGTGCACGGCCTGGCTGCGCAGCGTGAGGCCGTAGAGGGCGGGGACGTGCCAGGCCACAAGGTCGGCGCTGAAGAGGATCCAAACCACCACTGGCAGAGCCAGCCGCCTCCCCACGGCACGCGCGGCGCGCCAGCCGGGCGAGCGCATGTACGCGGCGCCCAGGCCGCGGCGAGTGCTGAGCGGCAGGCCCTTCCACATGGGAAGCCACGGCGCGGAGAGCACGAGCAGCGGCGCCACCACCATCATCAGCAGCACGTGCTGGACCATGTGCACCCAGAAGTAGCGATCCGCTTTGTCGTCGACCACGGAGTCGAGCGCGAGCACGAGCGTGACGAGGGCGGCCCAGAACGCGACGGCGCGCCAGGCCAGCCCGGCGCGGTGGTGCGGTGCCACAACGCGCAGGTGACGCGCGCGGCCGCGGGCGTAGAGGAGCGCAGCCAGCGCCCCGAGCACGAACGGGGGTGCGAGCGGCGATGGCATCAGGACGCGGGCTCGGCCGCGAGCCTGCGCAGGTCCCGCGTCACCCTGCTCGCCGGAAACGGATAGTTGAAGCCTGCGCGCTCCCAGCCACGGCGGTCGATGAGGTAGATCGCGCTCGAGTGATTCACGTCGCCGAACGCCTGCTTCACCTCGATGCCGTAGCCGCGCCACACCGGACTCAGCTGCGCCGGAGTTCCTCGGAGCCAGCGCCAGGGACCGGTGAAGCCCCAGCGCTCGCCCGCGTTGACGCTGCTCGCGGCCGTGTCCTCCCACGGGTTGACGCTCACCACGAGCAGCCTCACGCTGCTGGACGCGTCGCCGAGTCGGCCGAGCACGCGGTGCAGCGTCGGCCCCTCGAGCGTGCAGAGGAGCTTGCAGTGTGAGTCCATGAAGGCGAGCAGCACGACGCTGCCCCGCTGGCCCGCCAGTGACACGAGCTTGCCGTTCTGGTCGTGCAGCGCGAACCCGGGTGCGGCCCGGGCGCCTGCCTTCCACACGGCGTCGCCGTCGAGCGCGGGGCGCACCGGCACGGCGCTCGCGGCCACGGCAGGGCCGCCGTGCTCGGCCAGCCGGTGAATCACGAGGCCGGCAGCAACGCCCAAGCCAATGCACGCGCCCACGAGCGCGGCGGTGAGACCCGGAGTGAGCGGCCACAGGCGCGCCGGAGGCTGCGCCCGCGCCCGCTCACTGCTCATGGTTGCGGTGGCGCAGGTGCCAGCGCTGGCGCGGCGGGGCCCGATGACGAGCGGTGGGCAGCGGTGGCCAGCCCCGCCGCGCAGCTACCCACCACCACGCGAAGATGAGAAACAGCAGCCCAAGCGGCAGCACGAGCGTGAGGACCGCTCCCGAGTTCACGTGACTCACCCCACCGTTCCCGGTCACGTCCGCAAGTGTCCAGATCACCGTCATCACCTCACACGAGCGGGTCGATCGCCAGTGCCACGAACAGGAGCGCGAGATACAGCAGCGAGAAGTGGAAGAGCCGCGCGGCGCGTGGCCGGGTGAGCTGCCGCCGCAGCCCCAGCGCGAGGCCGATCAGGCAGGCATCCAGCGCGATCGCGGCCCCGAGGTAGAAGCCACCCGCGGCGTGCCAGATGAACGGCAGTGCCGTGATCCCCGAGAGCACGAGCGAGTAGAGGAGGATCTGACGCGCCGTCTCGCGGTCACCGCGCACCACCGGCAGCATCGGGATCCCGGCTGCCGCGTAGTCGCGCTTGATCAGAAGGGCGAGCGCCCAGAAGTGCGGCGGCGTCCAGAAGAAGACGATCAGGAAGAGGAAGATCGCCGGCAGCGTGAGATCGCCTGTGGCGGCGGCCCAGCCAACGAGTGGTGGGATCGCGCCCGCGGCGCCGCCGATCACGATGTTCTGAGGCGTGCTGCGCTTGAGCCAACCGGTGTAGACGAGCACGTAGCCGAGGTTGCCCGCCAGCGCGAGCAGCGCGGTGAGCACGTTGATCACGCTCGCCAGGAGGACGAACGAAAGGGCCGACAGCACGAGCCCGAACTCGAGCGCGTACGGCGGCGGCACCCTGCCGGCCGCCACCGGGCGAGCAGCCGTGCGTTCACCCATCAGGGCATCGAGGTCCCGGTCCATCAGGTGATTGAGCGCGCTCGCGCCGCCGGAGGCAAGCGCCCCGCCCGCGAGCAGCGCCGCCAGCTTGCCGAGGTCCGGAACGCCACGCGCGCCCGCGAACATCCCGGCAGCCGCGGTGAGCAGGAGCAGGCTCATGATGCGCGGCTTGGTGAGCGTGACGTAGTCGCGCCAGCGGGAGCCCGATGCCGCAAGGGGCTCGCCCCTGTACGACGCGGCCGCCGCGACGAGCGCCGCTGCAAACGCCGCCGCGGCGACCGCGAGATGCAGTCCCACGGACCAGCCGCTGCTGCCCGAGAGCGCCACGATCCCCCCTAGCGCGCTGTCGAGAAGCACAAGCGCGAGCGCCAGCGCCGCGGGCCGCAACAGCCGCGGATACGCGAGACGGCCGGCGAGCACGAGCGCCACGAGCGGCGGCACGGCCGTGACGACCAGGAGCCGATGCGCCAGGCCGAGCCCCAGCGCGCCACTCGACACCGCCAACGCCGTGGCAAACGCACCGCCGAGGGAGCAGAGGCGCAGCCAGGGTCCCGGAGCCCCTTCGCGGGGGACGTCCACCGAGAGTCGCGGGCGAGTGGTCATACGAGGTAGAGCATCACGTAGCCGACGATGCCGAACACAAGCGTCGTATACAGCACTACCGCAAAGGCGTCGCCGGCCGGGCGCATTAGAGCGAACGGGGCGGCGATGTCGCCTGTCTCCGGCGCCACCTCCTGAGTATGCGTGTGGAGCGACTGCGCCACAAGGGTTTCGAGCCACCCCACCACCAGCAGCAGGTTGACGCCGAAGAACGCATTCCAGCCGACGAACACGCTGGCGTAGCCGCCGCTCGTGGGCCCGAAGCTGATCGACGCGAACTGCACGATGATCAGCACGAACGCCGCGATGCCGAGCACCAGGGCGGCGATCGCCCCGCCGCGCCAGCCGCTCTCGGTGCCGTCGCCGAGCCGCTGAAGTCCGTACCAGTACGCGGCGCCGCAGCCCACGAGGCAGACGAGCATCGCGAGCCCGACGCCGGCCGACGGATCGACGTGCTTCGGACGCCATGCGCCGTTGCTGTTCAGCGCGCGGAGGTAGAAGAAGGCGAACACGAACGCCAGCAGCGCGAACGCCTGGGCCGCCGCCATCATCCGCGCGCCCACCTGCAGGTTGCGTCCGAGGATCTCGGGGGGCTCGAATTCCCCGAACGGGGCGACGACGGGTGCGTCTGTCGAGCTCACGTGGAGCCACCCCCCACCACGGGCGCGGCCACCGGTTTGAGCGCCGCCACCGGCACGGCGTCCGGCACCCCGTAGTCATACGGGTCGGACTGGATCACCGGCGTGGTTTCGAAGTTCGTGACCGGCACCGGCGTGGGCAGCTGGAACTCGATGCCCCGCGAGGCCCACGGGTTCGCCTCCGCCGGCACGCGCGCGATCACCATCGAGTACACGAGGTTGATCAGGAAGATGAGCATCGACACCCCGAGCAGGAACGCCGAGCTCGACACGAAGATGTTGATGCCCTGTAGCCGCGGCGCGTAGACCGACACGCGGCGCGGCATCCCCAGCATCCCCGCGGCGAACAGCGGCGCGAACGTGAAGTTGAAGAACACGAACATCATCCAGAAGTGGACCTTCGCGAGCATCTCGTTGAACTGCAGGCCGGTCATCTTCGGCAGCCAGTAGTACGTGGCTGCGAACAGCGCGAACACGAGCCCGCCCATGATCGTGTAGTGGAAGTGGGCCATCACGAAGTAGCTGCCGTGCGTGCTCACGTCGCTCGGCACATCTGACAGGAACACGCCGGACAGCCCGCCGATCAGGAAGTTCGAGAAGAACGCCAGGGCGAACAGCATCGGCACCGTGAAGCGGATGCGTCCTCGCCAGAGCGTGCCCAGCCCGTTGAGGAAGATGAACCCGGTGGGGATCGAGATCAGCTCCGTTGTGAGCATGTAGAAGGGGCGCAGGTCCGCGTTGATCCCGCTCACGAACAGATGGTGCTGCCAGACCATGAAGCTCAGCACCGCCACGCCGACCATGCCCGCCACGGCCAGCCGGTAGCCCCACAGCGGCTTGCGCGCGAACACCGGCAGGATCTCGAGCACCACGCCAAAGCCGGGCAGCGCGAGGATGTACACCTCGGGGTGGCCGAAGAACCAGAAGAGGTTGTCCCAGAGGAACGGGCTGCCGCCGGCGCTCGCCAGGAAGAACGACGTGTCGGCGGTGCGGTCGAGCGTGAGCATCGCGAGCGTGGAGAAGAGCACCGGTGCCGCAAGCACCATCAGCATCGAGGTGCAGAGCACGCCCCACACGAAGATGGGCAGCCGGTTCCAGGTGAGGCCCGGCGCCCGCATCGTGAGCACCGTGGCGATCATGTTCGCCCCCACGATCGTCATCGACAGGCCGATCAGCCCGAAGGCGAAGATGTAGGCGTCCATGCCGGCGCGCGCCTCGTTCGCGAGCGGCGCGTAGCCGGTCCAGCCGGTGGGGAAGCCGCCGAGCGCCACCGCGGAGAGCAGGATCAGCCCGGCGGGCGGGACGAGCCAGAACGAGAGTGCCTCGAGCCGAGGGAACGCCATGCGGCGCGCCCCGATCATGATCGGCACGAAGTAGTTCCCGAACGGCCCGAGGATGGCCGCCGAGGTCATCATCAGCATCATCGTGCCGTGCAGGCTCACGAGCGAGAGGTACTGATTCGCGTTCCACAGCGTCTCGTTCGGCGTGAGCAGCTCCGCGCGGATGAACATCGCGTTGAGCCCGGCGATCATGAAGAAGAGCAGGACCGTGACGAAGTACTGGAGGCCGACCACCTTGTGATCGGTGCACAGGCGGAAATAGCGGCCCGACCCGGCCTCCTCCTTCTCGCGCAGCGACGGGGGCCTCCCCATCATTCGCGCCAGCGGGTAGTTGAAGAAGCCGAGGCCGATCAGCCACCCGAGCAGCGCGAACAGGAAGCCCATGAAGATGGCGACGTCGTTCTGATCGGTGCCGATCTGGGAGTCCATGCCCGCGGAGAGGCGCGTGCCAACCCAGTGGCCGAGGAAGTAGCCGCCGACTCCGAGGAGCGTCGCGGAAAGCAGGTTGAAGCCGACTAGCCGGCGCGGTCGCATCTCAGCCTGCCCTCCTGATCGGGTCCGGGAAGTAGTGCGTGGAGTACGGCGGCAGCGTCTTCGTGGCCGGCGCGTTCGCCGCCTGCTGCTGCTTGATCCAGGCCGCGAATCCGGCCTGTGTCATCACCACGCCGGTGTTGTGCATGTGCCCGTGCCATAGGCCGCACAGCTCGGCGCAGCGGATCTCGAACGAGCCGGTGTGCCGAGGCGTGACGAAGGCCACGTTGTCGTTGCCGGGTATGGCGTCCGCCTTCACCCCGAGCTGGATCGCCCAGAACGAGTGGCTGACGTCGAGCGATGTGACGTGCAGCTCCGTCGTCTGCCCCTCCGGCAGCGCGAGCTGGGAGGTCTCAACTCCGCCGTAGGCCGGATAGCGGAAGGTCCACGCCCACTGCTGGCCGATCACCTGCACCTGCACCTTCTGCCCAGCGGGCACGGCCAGCGGGTCTGGGCCCTGGCCACCGCCCGCGCCCTTGGCGCTTCCGAGGAGCTCCTCGGTGCCGAACGCACCGAGGCTGAGCACGATCGCCGCGGTTGCGACCACCCATACGACCTGCAGCCGCGGGTGCCCGCGCACCGGAGGTCCGTCCTGGAGCTCGCCCTCGCCCTGGCGGAAGGTGGTGAAGATGTACGCGAGGCACGTCCACACCCCGAACAGCACGGGCACCGCGAGAGCGGCGAGGAGGATGTTGATGTGCCGCTGGTCGCGCGCCTCCTGGCTGAAGTTGCCCGGAGGCATGTGGGGGCCGGCCACGAACACGATCAGCAGCACGCCGACGACCGTGAGCGCCGCCCAAATGACGAACAGCCGGCGCCCGTGAACGCGCTCGGGCGGCCCTCCGGATGGCAGAGCCTCGCTCGCCATCGCTCACGCCACCACGAGGTAGCCGTCCATCCAGCCGGGTGACTGCATCGGGCCGCCGTTGCCGAAGATGAACGACGCGGCGCACGGGACGAAGCACTGCCAGCGGTACTTGCCGGGCTTGCCGGTGCGGAAGGTGAAGGTGACGGTGGTGTGCGCCTGCGACAGCGGGCAGGGCGCGACGCTGCACTGGTTCTTGGCGTCGTCGGCCACGCCCTTGAGCGGCACGCTGATGCCCATGTCCGGAATCGCGAAGGTGTGCGAGGCGAGGTCCGGGTTGAGCGCGTTCATCGTCTTGCCGTCGACCGTCATCGAGCCGCCGACGGTGCCGCGCACCTGAGACCAGAACGGATTCCGCAGGCCTGTGGCCGTGTCGTACTGGTAGATCGTCACGTGCACGAGCGAGTGCGCCGGCACCTTGAACACCGTGGTGTGGTGCCACTTGCCGCCGCCGTCCTGCACGAGGTACGAGACCCAGTCAGGATGCGGCGAGTGGCCGTAGGAGGCCACCGTCTGGAGCGTGAGGCGAGCGCCGCCTGGCGCGGACGCGGCCTTCACGGTGCTCGGCGTGGCCGCGAGGAAGTCCACGATGTAAAGCGCGACGAGCACGATCGCGAGCGCCGTGGCGCATCCAATGGCAAGGGCCTTCGCACCTACTGACACAACCCGACTCCCCTCGAGTCGAACCCCATTGCGAGCGCCGCCAGTATGTCCCCCACCGGCGGTAGCGGGGCGAAAGTGACGAACTTGTCATGCGCGGGTCATTTACGTGTCATACGTCACGTGGTATGAAGCGCAGTGGGTAACGGTATGCAGATCCTTATCGTCGAGGATGAGGCCCGGATCCTCGCGTTCGTGGCTCGCGCGCTGAAGGCCGAAGGCTGGATGGTCGGCGTGGCAGACGACGGCCGCAAGGGCCTCGCCGCCGCGCTCACGAACCCCTACGACCTGGTGGTGCTCGACCTCCTCCTGCCGGGGATGGACGGCCTCGACCTCCTCAGGGAGCTGCGCGAGCGCAAACCGGACCTGCCGGTGCTCATCCTGTCCGCGCGCACCGACATCGACACCAAGCTGCGCGGGTTCAACCTGGGCGCGGACGACTACATGGTCAAGCCCTTCTCGCTTGGCGAGCTGCTCGCGCGGGTGCGCGTCCAGCTGCGCCGGCGTCAGCCGCCTGGCGTGAGCTCAGTGCTCCACGCCGGGCCGCTGCTGCTCGACCTCGCACGGCGCGAGGCGCGACTCGGGCCGCGCGTGTGCGAGCTCACCGACGGCGAGTTCCGCCTACTCCACTTCCTGCTCGAACACGCCGGCGAAGTGAACAGCCGGGAGCAGCTCCTGTCACAGGTGTGGGGATACGACTTCGATCCGCGTTCGAACGTGGTCGACGTCTCCATCCGCCGGTTGCGGCAGAAGCTGGGTCCTGAGGCCCCGATCGAAACGGTGCGCAATGTCGGTTATCGGCTGGCTGCGGGCTAGGAAGATCGAGCTCGCGTGGGTCACCTTCGCGGTGATCAACCTTGTCGCGATGCTGCTAACGCCTGATTGGGAGACGATCCCTTTTCACTTCATCTGGGTGAGCCTGACGATCCTCTACGGCTTCCGAGTGTGGGGCCTCAAGTCCACCTACCTCATCCTCGCCGCGGTCGCACTCGGCACAGGAGTGGTGATCCTGAACGACGCGTTTGAGGGCTCCCAGCTCTGGGGCGAGCTGTTCGAGGTGCCGCTCATGTCGGGCATGTTCCTCGCCATGGTGTGGCACGCGCGGCGCAGGCAGGTGGCGCTGAACGAGACGGCGCGCGTGGCCGCCGAGCGGGCGTCGCTGCTCGACCACCAGGAGCGGCTGCTCCACGACGTGTCCCACGAGCTGCGCACGCCGGTGACGATCGCGCGCGGACACCTGGAGATGCTCCAGCTCGCGAGCGAGGACCCTCCGCCCGAGATCGCCGTCGCGGTGGACGAGCTCGACCGCATCGCCCACATCGTCGACCGCCTGCTCCTGCTGGCCAAGGCCGAGCGGCCGGACTTCGTGGCCGTCTCCGACATCGACCTCCAGCGGTTCCTCGAGGACGTGTTCATGCGGTGGTCGGAGGTCGCGCCCCGCAACTGGCGGCTGGGCGAGGCGCCAGCCGGCACGCTCGTCGCCGACCCGCAGGCGCTCCGAACCGCCCTGGACGCGCTGCTCGAGAATGCGGTGGACCACACCGTGGCAGCAAACACGATCGAGCTCTGCGCTCAGGCGAGCGACGGCGACGTGGCGATCAGCGTCATCGATGACGGGCCTGGCATCCCGGCGGAGGCGCTCGACCGGATCTTCGAACGCTTCGCACGTGCGGACAGCTCGCGCAGCCGTGAGCGCGGCGGCGCGGGACTCGGTCTCGCGATCGTCGACGCTATAGCTCGCGCTCACCACGGCCGCTGCACCGTGGCAAGCGCCGGGCAGGGCACCGCGTTCACGCTCACCCTCCCCGGATTCGACGCCTCAGGCGTGCCCGACGAACTTCCGGAATTCGATGGGAAGTTTTCCGGATCCGCCCGCGTCTAGAGAACTGAGTACCGGAACCCCCTGGGAAGCGGCCGCGTCCATCGCACCGGAACGCGAGCCCGCGGAGGGGTGGCACAGGGCCGTGTCACCCCTCCGCACCCCAGGACTTCGTCCTGGGAGTGGGCAGAGTTGCGGACTTGCGGAATTGCAGGGGTGTTGCCTCGCCCGGCGTCCTGGCTCGCTGCGTTTACTGCCAGCAATAAGGGCGGCCCGAGGCGACTGGCAGATAATCCTTTTATTGCTGCTGTAAGCGCCGCGAAGAAAGGGATCGGGTGCGGAAGACCGCCCTCCCTACTCCGCCTCCCTACTCCGCGCCGGGCGACTGCTCAGTAGTAGAAGGGCGAATCTGGGCTGCTCACCCAGTTCTCTTCGCCCAGCTGGGGTGCTACTTCGGCCTTCATGCGCTGCAGCGCCTCGGGCACGGTCTTGTCGTGCGGCACGGTCCAGCCAAGGCCGGCGAGGGTCACGATCTTGCGAACCGGTGCGTCGTCGGGTACCACCACGCGGAGCTGCTGGCGGCGGCGGGTGAGCCGCCCGCCGAGGCGGAAGAGCAGGTGGATGCCCGCGCTGTCGATGTAGGTGGCCTGGCTGAGGTCGAGCACGAGGCCGAGCGCCCGCTGCGGCACCGAGCCCTCGAGCGCCGAGCCGATGTCGGCCGCGTTCGAGATGTCCACCTCGCCGGCGATGACGGCGACAATCGCGCCGCCCTCGGTGCGGGTCTCCATGCGCGCGAGCAGGCTCATACGAACGCCGCCTTGCGAACCGCTTTCAGCAGGTGCACCGTCGTGCCCTCGGACCCCGGCACCACCTTCATCGAGTCGGTGAGCCGCTTCATCAGCTCGAGGCCGCGGCCGCGGTCACTGCCCGCGCGCGGCGGGCGCCAGAAGCCGAAGTCGCGCACCACGATCTCCACGTTCTCGCCGAGGTTGAGCGCCCGCACCTCGAACACGGCGTCACCAGGTGGATACGCGTGCTCGACGGCGTTCATGCAAGCCTCGCCGCACGCCACTTTCAGCTCGCAGGCCGTGTCCTCGGGCACGCCGATCGCGCCGAGCCAGCGCTCGAGCGCGCGGCGCATCAGGGCGAGCGACTCGGGCTCCGCCGGGAGCTTGAGGTTGAGCTGGGTCAGGTTCACCGGCACGAGTCGCGTGGCGAGCACGGCCACGTCGTCTCCGGCGGCGCCGTTCGGCGGAACCTCCCTGAGCAGGAAGTCGCACATCGCGTCCGGGTCGGCGGGCGCCCGCTGGATCGCCTCGCGCAGCCGCTCGAGGCCGTCGTCGATCGACATGCCGCGCTCCTCCACCAGGCCGTCGGTGTAGAGAAGCACCGTCGAACCCGGCTTCACCACGGCCTCGCCGGCCGTGTAGCCGCCGAAGGGCAGCACACCGAGGGGCACGAACTCGCCGCCCTCGAGGTAGCTGGCGTTGCCGTCCGGGCCGAGCACGAGCGGCGGCAGGTGCCCCGCCGTGGCGAACACCACGTGGCCGTTCCGCGGGTCGAGCACGAGGTAGCTGAGCGTGGCGATGCGGTCCTGCTGCCAGTGGTGCATCAGCAGGTTGAGGCGCTCGATCACGTGGTCGGGCCGGTCGTCCTCCATGGCGTAGGCGCGGAGCGAGTTGCGGATCTGACCCATGAGAGAGGCCGCCTCGATGCCGCGGCCCACCACATCGCCGATCGCGAGTCCCACGCGGCCGTCGCTGTAGGGCACGACGTCGTAGAGGTCGCCGCCCACCTGGGTGCCGTCGGCGCCCGGCTGGTAGCGCGTCGCCAGCTCGAGCCCGGGCACGTCGGGCGTGCTGCTCGGCAGGAGGCTGCGCTGCAGGGTGGCCGCGATGTGGTGCGCCTGCTCGTTGAGCCGCGCGCGGTCGATCGCGACGGCGAGGCGGTCGGCCGCGAGCTGGAGAAGCTGAATGTCGTTGTCCGAGAAGCTGCGGCCCTCACTCGATCCGACCTGCAGCACGCCGATCACGCGGCCACCCTCCACGAGCAGCGGCACGGCGAGAACCGAGCGCACCCGGTCCTGCCAGATCACGGACGCCGGCACCGGGTCCGCCCCGCTCGCCTCGACGAACACGGGCCGCTTCTCGGCCGCCACCTGCCCGGCGATGCCCGCGCCGAGCGGCACGCGGTGCGACTGGGCGAGCTCGGCGCCCGGCCCGCGCGCCGCGCGCACGGTGAGGCACTGGCGCTCGTCGTCCTTCAGCAGGATCGCCGCATGCTCGACCTCGAGCACCCGGCTCACACGCGCGAGCAGCTCGGACAGGAGCTCGTCGAACGGAAGGTGGGCGAGCCCCGCGTCCGCCACGGCCTCGAGGCCGCGGACCTTCTTCACGGCCTCCTCGGCGCGCTCGCGCGCATCGCGCTCGATGCTCATCATCGCCGCGCGCTGCTTGCGCACACGCTGGATCAGGAAGAGCAGCGCGAGCCCGGTGGCGAGCCAGAGCAGCGCGTCGGTGGCGATGCCGGCGGCGATGTGCGGCGCGTGGCTGTAGAGCAGCGGCAGTGACCCGAAGCCGATGACGACCGGGATGAAGGACGCGCCCCGGCGGGCGTTGTGCACGCCCACGCCCGAGCCGAGCCAGAGCAGGAACAGCGCGCGGTAGGGAGCGGCGCCGCCCGCGAGCCATTGGAGCAGGGCCGTCTGCGCGAGGCCGAGGTAGCTGATCATCAGGAGCTGGCGGAAGTCGAACTCGCTCTCGGAGACCCAGCGCGCGCCGGCCGTGGACAGCGCGACGATCAGGATGGCCGCGGGCCAGCCGGCATCACCGAACGCGACGTCCGGCGACGCGAACGCGAGGAACGCCGCCGAGAGCACGGCGCTGAGGCCCCACAGCATGCCCACGAGCTTCCGTGCGGTATCGATATCTGCGCCCTGATCCGGCTCCTCGGAGCGAGCGAACAACTCGCCAAGGGCCGCGAGTCGGGGCATCCTTGCCCTTGCCCTACCGGCCATGTGTCATTGATCGACATCTCAGGCCCTCTTCTTGACCGAAGAATGGGCAATCGGGAGCGCCGGAGAGCGCCCGCTGCGTCATGATCCCGGCCTGCGAATTTCGGCTGAACAAGGAGAAGACGCCAGTGGGAGTACTTGACGGAAAGGCCGCGATCGTCACGGGGTCGGCGCGCGGCATCGGAAGGGCCACCGCGGAGCTGCTCGTGGAGAACGGCGCGAAGGTGCTGATCAACGACCTCGACGGCGACGTTGCCGAGCAGGCGGCAGGCGAGATCCAGGGCGAGACCACCGTCTTCGCGGGCGACCTCACGAAGCCCGGAGTGCCCGACGAGCTGGTGAAGAAGGCGCTCGACGACTTCGGGCAGCTCGACATCATCGTGAACAACGCCGGCTACACCTGGGACGGCGTGGTCCACAAGATGACCGACGAGCAGTTTCAGGCGATGCTCGACATCCACACCGTCGTGCCGTTCCGCGTCGCGCGTGCCGCGGCCCCGTTCCTGCGCGAGCAGGCGAAGAAGGAGAAGGAGGCCGGCGAGGAGGTGTTCCGCAAGATCGTGAACGTGAGCTCGATCTCCGGCACGATGGGCAACGCGGGACAGGCCAACTACTCGGCCGCGAAGTCCGGGCTCGTGGGCTTGACCAAGACGCTCGCGAAGGAGTGGGGCCAGTTCAAGATCAACGTGAACGCCGTTGCGTTCGGCTTCGTGGAGACGCGGCTCACGGCCGCCAAGGAGGGCGCCGAGAAGATCGAGCGTGGCGGCGAGCAGATCCAACTCGGCATCCCGGAGCAGATGCGCCAGATGGCCTCAGCGATCATTCCGCTCGGCCGGGCGGCGACGCCGCAGGAGGCCGCGGGCGGGATCTTCATCCTGTGCACGCCGTGGGCGAACTACATTCACGGTCAGGTGCTGCACGTGACCGGTGGACAGTTCGGCGGCATGACAGGGTGACCCGCGGCGACATCCGTTAATCGCACCCTTCTGGCCGTAATCGCCGCGCTCGTGGTGGTGCTTGTCGTGGGCTCACTCGCCCTCGGCGGGCGCCAGCACACGAGCAGTGGGAACACGGCGGGAGCCACGCTCGCGGCGCTCGAGAGCAAGCTGCTCGTGATCGAGCGGCGGGTTGAGGGCATCCGCGGCGTCGACTTCCTGCATCGCCCGCTCCCCGTGCTCGTGAGCGGCGCACAGGTGAAGACACAGGGGCTCGCGGAGCTCGACAAGCAGGTCCCGCCGGCGCAGCAGGCGGCCAGCGACGAGCTGCTCAAGCTGCTCGGCCTGATCCCTCCCAGCTCGAACCTCCGGGCGATCCAGGCGGAGGTGTTCTCCGACCAGGTGGCGGGCTTCTATGACCCGGCCACGAAGAAGCTCGCCCTGGTGAAGGACGCGGGGGCGAGCGACGAGACAGTGGGCGAGATCACGCTCGCGCACGAGCTCACCCACGCGCTGGACGACCAGCGCTTCGGCATCCACGACCTCGCCCCCGGCACGGACGACCGCTCGACCGCATACGACGCGCTGGTGGAGGGCGATGCCACGTCGGTGATGACCCGCTACGCCACCCGCTACATGACCGGCTCGAATCTGCTCGGCGTGCTGTTCGCCAGCTCCACCGCCGGCGGCACCCGCCTCCCGCCGTACATCCTCGCGTCGCTCGAGTTTCCGTACATCGAGGGCCAGCGCTTCGTGGACACGCTGTTCCGCTACGCGCATGGCTGGAACCTCGTGAACATCGCCTTTCGCTTCCACCCGCCGGTGTCCACCGCGCAGATCCTGCACCCGCTCCTGTACGCGCAGAACGTGAAGCCGCTGCCCGTGCGGCTGCGCGTGCGCCCGCTGTTGGGGCGTGGCTGGCGGCGCGTGGCCGGGAGCTCGCTGGGCGAGTTCGACACGCGCGAGCTGATCCAGCGCGGGCTCGCAAGCGACCGCGCGACGGCGGCTGCGGCCACCTGGCGCGGTGGCGCCTACCAGCTCTGGCGGCGCGGACCGCTGCCTGACCCCAAGTGCCCGGGCCCCTGCCGCCAGCAGGACGCGCTCGTGCTGGCCTGGCGCACCACCCCGGGCCGCGACGCCCAGACGCTCGCCGCGGGGGTCGGCGCGTACGTGGCGCGCGGGCTC
>DATEPK010000111.1:0-7307 GCA_035273245.1 Thermoleophilaceae bacterium | reverse complement strand
ACTAGAAAGACAGGGATGCGGGTGATGCGCGAGTCCAAGGATTCCCTCCCTGATGTGGGGTATGTGCGTGGAATATCCCTACACCCGCGCGTGTCGGAGACGCAATGGCTCCGCTGCGCCATGTCACATTTCTGACGGGCGAGTGCTTCGGCGCGCCCAGCGCTTTGCCCACCTGTCGAGCGGCGCAAGGGCATGGCTCAGCGCCCGGCCTTCGTCGGTGAGCGCGTAGCCGGCACCTTCCGAGCTCGTCACGACGCCTGCCTCGACGAGCTCCGCCAGCCGCTGGGCGAGCACGCTCGAGGACATGCCGCCGCAGCGCTTCTGCAGGTCGCGGAACGTCAACGGCTCGCCGTCGCGCAGCTCCCACATCACTCGCAGCGCCCAGCGCCGTCCGAGCAGGTCGAGCAGCGCCATCATCGGCCGCCCGGTGGTGGAGCCGCGCACAGGCTGGCCTGGGCGCGGCGCACTTGCGCGCTTCGGATTCAGAAGCTACACTCCTGCTTCGACATTCGAAGCAAAAGGATAGATGCGATGACCACCGCCGCCGTCCCCGCCGCCCGCATCAAGCCGCTCGAGCCGCCGTACGAGCCGGATGTGGAGCAGTACCTCTCGAAGCTGATGCCACCCGGCATCGAGCCGCTCAAGCTGTTCCGCACGCTGGCTGTGCACTTCGACCTCGCAAGCCGCATGCGGCCGCTCGGCGCGGGCCTCCTCGCGCACAACACGATCGAGCCGCGCGAGCGCGAGCTCGTGATCCTGCGCACCACCGCCCTCAACGGCGCGGGCTACGAGTGGGGCGTGCACGCGGCGCTCTTCAATGAGCTGACGCCGGACGAGATCCGCGCCACGGTGCCAGGAGAGTTCCATGACTGGAGCATCCGCGACGCCCTTCTCATCCATCTCTGCGACCAGCTCGACGCCACCGCGACCGTCACGGATCAGCTCTGGGAGCGGCTGCGAGAGCACTGGTCCGAGGAGCAGCTGATCGAGCTGGTGATGCTCGCCGGCTGGTACCGGACGATCTCCTACGTGATCAACGCGCTTCAGATCGAGCCGGAACCGTGGGCCGCCCGCCTGCCGTGAGCTCCTCGGCGAGCCCGGCAGCGATCCGCCGTGCCACGGCCATCACGGTGATCATCGGGTTCACCCGCAGCGACGTGGGGAACAGGCCGGTATCCGCCACGTAGAGACCGGGCACGTCATGCGTCTGGCCGCTCGGCGAGACCACCGACGTTCGGCGGTCGCGCCCCATGCGCGTCGTGCCCATGGGGTGGAAGCCCTCGAGCCGCATCTCGCCGGGGTGGAAGCGCCCCTGTTCCACGAGCGGAGTCTGCTCGCCGGGCCTCAGCACCGACACGCGCCCCACCTGCGGATAGACCTCGCTCGCGCCGGCTGCGAAGTGAACATCCGCCGCACGCGCGATGCCGAAGCGCAGCGCCGCTGCGTCGTCGCGCGTGAGCTTGTAGGTGATCCGCGCGCGACTGCCTCCCGCCACCGACACCCGGCCCTCCGACCTGTCCGACAGATGCACCCCGATCACGCCCAGGTGATCGAAGCGCTCGAGCCGCGCCTTGTACGCCGCGCCCGCGCCGCTCAGCCAGTGCCCGCCGAAGGCGAGCGGGCTGAAGGTGGCCTCGAGGAAGAGCCCATGGTCGTTCCACTCGTCCACCGCCCAGCTCTGCATCACGCCGTCCCAGCCGCGCACCGGCTCGTCGTACAGGGCACCAACCCAGCAGGCGGGATGGATGTGCAGATGGCGGCCGAGAGCGCCGGACGAGTCCCCGATGCCCTGGCGAAGCAGAAGCTCAGGGGTGCCCAGTGCGCCCGCGGCGAGCACGACCGCCCGGGCGCGCACCTCGTAGCCTCCCCGGCACTTCACGCCCACTGCGCGTCCGCCGTCCACCAGCACCCGCGTCACGCGCGCGCCCGCGCGTATGCGCGCGCCCGCCGCCACGGCGCGCGGCAGCTCGGACACGTGCATCGCCATCTTCGCGTCGATCGCGCAGCCGGTGGGGCAGGACCCGCAGCAGGTCACGTCGCCCGCGTTGCGGGCGAGCGGGTGGTTGGACGCCCCGAGCGCGTCGGCCCCGATCCGGCACAGCTCGGCATTGCGGCCCACGCCGCCCTGCGCCACCGGCGTGACGTTGAGCGCGCGTTCCACAGCCTCGAACTCGCCATCGAGGTCCGTCGCCCAGTCGATCCCGTGCTCCTCGCGCCAGCGCATGAGGATGTCGCCCGGCGCGCGGAAGCAGGTGCCCGAGTTGATCACGGTGGTGCCGCCCACGCAGCGGCCCACCGGCAGCGGGATGGCGGGCCGCCCCTCGGCAACTGTGAGGCCGGAGTCGCGGTACAGGCGAGGCAAAGCCTCGAACACGTCGGTCGAATAGGTGGACGCGTCGTAGTAGCCGCCCTCCTCGACCACGATCACGTCGAGTCCGGCCTCGCTCAGCACCCGCGCAGCGGAGGCTCCGCCGGCTCCCGAGCCCACCACGACGACGTCGCAGCGCTCGACGTCGGCGGGCGCGCGCATGGCCTCCGGGTCGAGCCGCAGCGCAGAAGGCGTGCCCACGCAGCGCGCCTCCACGCCCACCACCTGCTGCACACGCACGTCGCGCGAGTAGCTCACGCCGGTGAGCGTCTTGAAGAGGAGGAACAGGTCGCGCAGGAAGCTGAGGCGGCTGCCCTCGAGCTTCCCGAGATGCTTCGACCTCCGCTCGAGCGGCATGCGCGAGAAGCGGCGGGGAAATGCGGTGAGCTCGAGCGCGCGCAGCCCGACACGCACGACGAGGCGCACGCGCCCCGGCGCGCCGGCGATGAATCCCGACACCGGCTCCGCCACGCCCACTTCTGTTGCGGAAGGCAACGCTCCGCCGGGCGGCACAACCGCCTCCGCGAACGCGGCGAAGATCCGGAGCTCCGGCGCGGTGAGGCCCGGGGAGCCCCTTCAGGTGGGCGCGACGCGCCGCTCGAGGGGCGCCGAGATCACCCAGCAGCCCAGCACGAGCGCTACAAGCGAGCCGTCGACGATGAAGTTGAGCAGGTAGATGAAGACGTTGTCGTGGAAGACGAAGAACGCCCCCGCGGCGAGCGACGACGCCGTCTTTCCCGCCGCCAGCACGAGCAGGAACGGCCGGTACCGGCCCACGTCCGTGGAGATCACGAGCGCGATGCCCGTGATCACCGTCATGTATGCGAAGGCGAGCGCGAGCCAGAGCTTCTCGGCGCTCTGCGGCGCGGTGGGGAAGCTGCCGATCCAGTTGCCGACGTCGTCGATCCGGCCGAGCACACCGTTCGGCGTGATGATGAAGAGCAGCCCCACGACGGCGAACGTGACGGCCAGCATCCGCATGGTCAGCACCACGAGCCGTTCCGCCTTCGCCGCGCTCACGGCGGGAGATCGTAAACGACCTCCGTACAATCGCCCGTCGGATGATCGATCGCGACCAGGTCCTGCACGTGGCGCGGCTCGCACGGCTCAAGCTCACCGACGAGGAGGTGGAGCGGATGTCGAGCGAGCTGTCCGCCGTGCTCGACCACATCGAGAACATCTCGCAGCTCGACCTCGATGGCGTTGAGCCCACCACGGCCGTGGTGGAGCTGGAGAACGTGCTGCGCGCGGACGAGCCGCGTCCGAGCTGGCCGCGCGAGGAGATCCTCGAGCAGGCGCCCGACGCATCCGACGAAGGCTTCCGCGTACCGAGCCCGGGCGCATGAGCGAGCTACTCGAGCTGACGGCGGCCCAGGCGGCCGAGCGTGTGCGCGCGGGCGAGCTGAGCGCGCGCGAGCTGTTCGACTTCTACCGCGAGCGCGCGGCCGGCGACCAGCTCGGCTCCTACCTGTGGGTGGCGGACGGCGCGGCCGAACAGGCGGAGGGTCCCCTCGGCGGCGTGCCCGTCGGTGTGAAGGACCTCTTCTGCGTGAAGGGCGTGCCGAGCGCTGCCGGCTCGCGCATCCTCGAGGGCTACAGGCCGCCGTACACCGCCACCGCCGTCGAGCGCCTGGTCGGCGCCGGCGCACCCGTGCTCGGCAAGACGAACATGGACGAGTTCGCGATGGGCTCCTCGAACGAGAACTCGGGCTTCGGGCCGGTGCGCAACCCGTGGGACACCGAGCGCGTGCCGGGCGGCTCGAGCGGCGGCTCCGCCGCAGCCGTGGCGGCGGGCACGGCGCCCTGGGCGATCGGCACGGACACCGGCGGCTCCATCCGCCAGCCGGCGGCGCTCTGCGGCATCGTCGGCCTCAAGCCCACCTACGGCGCGGTGTCGCGCTACGGGATGATCGCGTTCGCCTCATCGCTCGACCAGTGCGGGCCGCTCACGCGCGATACCACCGACGCCGCGCTGCTCTTCCGCCACATGGTCGGGCGCGACTGCTGCGACTCCACCTCGCTCGACTACCCGCACGAGGTCGAGCTGCCGAGCGCGGAGAAGCTCGACGGGATCCGCTTCGGGATCTGGGGCCTCGACGAGGAGGGCGTCGAGCCCGGCGTGGTGGACGCCTGCCGCGCGGCGATCGCGAAGATCGAGGACCTGGGCGGAGCGGTGGAGGAGATCGAGCTGCCGCACGCTGCGTACGGCCTCTCGGCGTACTACGTGCTCGCGCCGGCCGAGGCGAGCGCCAACCTCGCGCGCTACGACGGCGTGCGCTACGGGATGCGGAGCGGGAACGGCGACCTGCTCTCGATGTACGAGACCACGCGGCACGACGGCTTCGGCGCCGAGGTGAAGCGCCGCATCATGCTCGGCACCTACGCACTCAGCTCGGGCTACTACGACGCCTACTACGGCCGCGCGCAGCGTGTGCGCACGAAGATCGCAGACGACTTCCGCGACGCCTTCGGCCGCGTGGACGTGGTGGTCACGCCCACCTCGCCGACGGTGGCGTTCAAGCTCGGCGAGCGCACCAAGGACCCGCTCGCGATGTACCTGTCGGACTACTTCACCGTGCCAATGTCGCTCGCGGGCATCCCGGCGGTATCGATTCCGGCGGGGCTGTCCGAAGGCCTCCCAGTGGGGCTCCAGCTCGCGGGCCCGGCGTTCAGCGAGAACCGCATCCTCGACGCCGCGCACGCACTCGAGAAGGCAATCGCGTTCGATGGGGCGGGGGCTCGTGGCTGAGAACTACGAAGCCGTGATCGGCCTCGAGATCCACGTGCAGCTGAGCACGCGCACGAAGATGTTCTGCTCCTGCCAGCTCTCGTTCGGCGAGCCGCCTAACACGCGCGTGTGCCCGGTGTGCCTCGCGCTGCCCGGCGCGCTCCCGGTGGTGAACGCGGAGGCGATCCACTACGGGCTGATGATCGGCATGGCGCTCGACTGCGACATCGCGCCGCGCTCGATCTTCCACCGCAAGAACTACTTCTATCCCGACTCGCCTAAGGCCTACCAGATCAGCCAGTACGACGAACCGCTCGCCACGAACGGCCGCCTGGGCGACGTGCGCATCCACCGCGCGCACCTCGAGGAGGACGCCGCCAAGCTCGTGCACGCCAGCTCGTCCGGGCGCATCCATGGGAGCGAGGCCAGCATCGTGGACTTCAACCGCTGTGGCACGCCGCTCGTGGAGATCGTGTCCGAGCCGGACCTGCGAAGCGCGTCCGACGCGGCGGAGTGGGGGAGGCTGCTGCGCGCCACGCTCAGGCGGCTCGGCGTGTCCGACGTGAACATGGACGAGGGCTCGCTGCGCATCGACGCCAACGTGTCGATCCGCCCGGTCGGCGAGACCACGCTCGGCACGAAGACCGAGCTGAAGAACATGAACTCGTTCCGCTTCCTCGAACGTGGGATCGAGGCGGAGCTGAGGCGTCAGGAGGAGATCGTGCGCGGCGGCGGCGAGGTGGAGCAGGAGACCCTCCACTTCGACCCCCAGTCCGGCTCGCTCACGTCCCTCCGCTCGAAGGAGGAGGCGCACGACTACCGCTACTTCCCGGAGCCTGATCTCGTGCCGATCGCGCCGACGCAGGAGATGCTCGAGCGCGCCCGGGCCGCGATCCCCGAGCTTCCGGCGGCACGCGCCGAGCGCTTCGAATCCGACCTCGGTCTGCCGGAGGAGACCGCACGCATGCTCGCCTTCCGCACCGAGCTCGGCGACTACTTCGAGGCGGCGCTCGCGGCCGATTCCGCGGACGCGCGCACCCTCGCCAACTGGGTGCGAAACGAGCTGGTGCAGCGGATCGGCGAGGCCGACCCCGCGGACACCAAGGTCACGCCGGCCGCGCTCTCCCAGCTCGTCGGGCTCGTGGAGGCGAAGAGCGTGTCGCGCTCCGCCGCGATGACGGTGCTCGACGCGCTGGTGGAGAGTGGCGGCGACCCGCAGCGGATCGTGGAGGAGAAGGGGCTGGCCGCGATCGGCGACAGCGGCGAGCTCGACTCGATCGTGCAGGCGGCGATCGACGCTGACCCCGACGCCGTCGAGCAGATCAGGTCCGGCAACCAGAAGGCGATCGGTGCGCTGATGGGCGCGATCATGCGCGAGACCAAGGGCCGCGCGGACGGCAAGGAAGTTCAGCGGCTGATCAGGGAGAAGATCGGCTCCTAAGGCTCAGGTAGGCCGCGCGGCGGGCCGATAACGAGGGAAACCCCTCCGCACGCCGTGACGTTCAATCCGTTCAGCTCGAGCCGTCGGGATGCGCTCATCACCGCCGGCCTTCTCTTCGCAGCCGCCGCGCTGGCGGCGCTGCTCGCCCTTCGCGCGCCGCTTGGAGTCGACTACACGGGCGCACCGAGCACCTTCTGCGACTGTCCCGGCACGCCGATCCGCGCCCTCGCGCACGGCCGGCTGCACGACTTCCTGGCCACGCAGCCCGTGATGGGCAGCGCGTCGCTCCTCCTGCGCTCGCCGTTCGCGTGGCTGGGCCTCCACCTCGGCGCGGGGAGCGAGCGCGACCTCTACCGGCTCGGCGCGTTCCCATGCCTGCTCGCGGCCGGGCTCCTCGCCACGTACCTCTTCGGCCGGATGCGCGAGCTGCGCCGCGCCACGCTGGCGTGCGTCCTGGTGCCGTTTCTCGTGGCGGTGAACCCGCTCACGAGGAACGCCCTCAACTTCGGGCATCCGGAGGAGCTGCTCACAGCAAGTCTCTGCGTGGGCGCGCTGCTCGCCGCCGCGCGCGGCCGTGCGCTCGCCGCCGGGCTCCTGCTCGGCGTGGCCGTGGCCACCAAGCAGTGGGCGGTGCTCGCCGTGCTCCCGGCACTCGCCGCGGCGGGTCCGCGTTGGGGCCGCGTGGCGCTGGCGGCTGCCGTGACCGCCGCCGTCCTGATCGTGCCGATGGCCGCCGGCGACCTCCACCGCTTCCTCCAGGCGAACAACAG
>DATEPK010000110.1:0-5325 GCA_035273245.1 Thermoleophilaceae bacterium | reverse complement strand
GTCGTGCCCGTCGAGGATGTCCTCGATTACGAGCTGCTGAACTGCGAACGGCGCTTGTATGCCGCGCTTTGCGAGCGCGGATACCACCGGTCTTGACACGCCGAGATCGGCGAAGGACTGCTTGGACATGCGATTGCTCCTGATTGGGTGCGACGGGGAGATCCAACAACCCCGGCCGCGCATGGAGCGCACATGAGGAAGGAACCTCTCGGATGCCAAGGGCGGCATCCGACGCGGAAGACCCTAGCAGCGGGCTAACGGCGCGCGTACTCGCGTAGCCGTTCGAGGGTGTGGAGGCCGCGGGCGGCGGTCTCGTCCATCTGCGCGAGAAGCGTCGCCACGAAGTTCGGCAGTGCTCCGCCGTAGCGCTCGCGCAGCTCGTCGCGGATGCGGGAGTTCTCGCGCAGGTCCTCCTCGACCGCGAGGATGAACGCCTCGAGCTCGGAGCCCTGCTCGTCACCCGGGACGAGCGGCGGACGGTCGTCCTCCGGATCGCGCGCGGCAGCGCGCACTCGGCGGCTCGTCTTCGACCTGTACATCGACGCGTCCGCCTCGCGCACCACGGCGTCCGCCTGCGAATGGAGGCCGGGCTCGATCAACGCTGTTCCCACGCTCGTGCTCGCGTAGACGAGCTCGTCGCCGATCTGCACCGGGGTGCGCTCCACGAGCCCGGGTATCTCGCGTGCGAGCTCGCGCGCCTGCTCGGGCTCGACGCCGCGCAGCAGCACCACGAACTCGTCGCCTCCGAGCCGCGCCACGGTGTCCGTTTGGCGCACCCGGCCGGAGAGCACCTCTGCCACGTGCCTGAGGAGGTCGTCGCCGGCCTGGTGTCCGTGGGTGTCATTCACCTGCTTGAGGCGGTCGACGTCGAGGAGGAGCACAGCGCCCGGGTCGCCGTGGCGCTCGCTCCAGGCGAGATAGGTGTCCAGCTCGCCGAAGAAGCGCCGCCGGTTGTGGAGGCCAGTGAGAGGGTCGTGGTCGGCGAGGTAGAGCAGCCGCTCCTCCGCGTGCTTCTGCGCGGTGATGTCGAGCAGGAGACCCTGGAGCATGCGGCCACCGTTCTCGTCCACGAGCACAACGGCGTCGTCGCGCACCCACACCGCGTTGCCGTTCCTGTCGAGCAGGCGGTACTCGCACGAGTACGGCGTGCCGTCGCGGAACGTCCGCGACTCGGCCTCCAGCACCGCCTCGCGGTCATCGGGGTGGACGAGCCTGAACCAGAGCCCTGGATCGGCGCACCACTCCTCGGGCGTGAAGCCGAGCAGCTGCTCGACCTGCGGGCTGACGAACTGCCACTCGCACGTGGAGCCGAAATCGGCGGTGTAGCTCACCGCCGGGATGCGCTCGACGAGCTCCCGATAGTCGGTGTGCTGCGCTGCAGGGGTATTGTCAGCTCGCGGACGCATGGCTGCACCTCGTATTTCGGTGCGAACGCGCCAAACCCTGAGTGGGAGTTATGTGACTTTCATCAGGTCGAAGTGGTGCTGCTCCTCACGACTCTGGCACTGCTTCCACTCCCGCCGTGGGCGTTCATCACCGTTCTCGGGACCGACAGCGGTTGGGAGGATGCGGTCTGGCGCTATTCAAGCTGGGCCAAGACGCTGGCGTGGGTGGCGCTTGTCTGCGGTTTGGGGGCGGCCTGTGCGACGTTCGTGTGCGGAGCGCGCCTGCGCGAGGGCAGGACGGGCCGCGACCGCCTGTGGATGCGCCTGAGCCTGGCGGTCGAGGCCGCGCCCATCGTCGCCTGGATCGTCTTCGCTCACACCGCGCCCTGAGATCCAGGTGTCATCCCAAACGCAGGCTATAGGTGCACTTCGGGATGACACCTGGATTTTCGGCGCGCTCGTCTCAGCAGTGCGCAAGTAGCCTTCGCCCACAATGGTCATCGCGATCGATGGGCCCGCCGGGGCGGGCAAGTCCACAGTGGCGCGCGGGGTCGCTGAGCGGCTCGGGTTCACGTATCTCGATTCGGGCGCGATGTACCGGGCTGCCGCGCTCGCCGCGATGGGCCGGGGCGACCGCACCGTCGCCGAGGTGGCGGACGATCTCGACATCCAGCTCGGCGAGCGGGTGCTGGTGAATGGCACAGACGTGACGGCGGCGATCCGGTCGCCCACGGTGTCGGAGGTGGCGTCGAAGATCGCCACCGACCAAGCGGTGCGCCAGGCGCTCGTGAAGAAGCAGAAGGCGCTCCTGGAAAACGGCGACTGGGTGGCCGAGGGCCGCGACATCGGCACGGTGGTGAAGCCGGACGCCGAGCTGAAGATCTTCCTCACCGCGAGCCCGGAGGAGCGGGCACGAAGAAGGGCCGCCGAGCTGGGCGCCGACTGGCGGACCGTCCTCAAGGACCAGGCGCTCCGCGACCAGACGGACTCCGAGCGCGAGCACTCGCCGCTCCGCGCGGCGCCCGACTCGATCGAGCTCGATTCCACCGGCCGTCCGGCCGAGGACGTGATCACCCAGATCGTCTCGCTCGTTCGCAAGGTCGCGAACGCGAGGTAAGCGGCACCGCATGGCGCTCCCCAAGGTGGCCGTCGTCGGCTACCCGAACGTGGGCAAGTCCACGCTCGTCAACAGGCTCACGCAGACGCGCGAGGCGGTGGTGCACGAGCAGCCGGGCGTGACGCGCGACCGCAAGGAGATCGAGACCGAGTGGAATGGCCGCCGCTTCCTGCTGATCGACACGGGCGGGGTGGACCTGGAAGAGACCGACAACCTCGCGCGCGCGGTGCAGGAGCAGGCCCGCAGCGCGATAGCCGAGTCCGACATCGCGGTTCTGGTGGTGGACGCGCGCGCCGGCCTCAGGCCCGGCGATGCCGAGCTGGCGAACGAGCTGAGACGCGCGCCGATCCCGGTGGTCGCTGCCGCCAACAAGATCGACGGCCCG
Source organism: Thermoleophilaceae bacterium (assembly GCA_035273245.1). GTDB lineage: Bacteria > Actinomycetota > Thermoleophilia > Solirubrobacterales > Thermoleophilaceae > JAICJR01. The sequence continues at coordinate 2,438 of DATEPK010000110.1, read as the reverse complement.
AGCGCGCTCCCTGACGCCGCCGAGTTCCACGCGCTGGGCCTCGGCGACCCTGTGCCCGTGTCAGCCCAGCACGGGCTCGGCACGGGCGACTTGCTCGACCGCATCGCCGAGCACCTGGAGCAAACACCAGAAAGAGAAGAGGACAAAGCACTGAGGCTCGCCGTGATCGGCCGCCCCAATGTCGGCAAGTCGTCCCTCGTCAACGCATTTCTCGGCGAGGAGCGGGTGATTGTGAGCGAGCAGGCGGGTACAACGAGAGACGCGATCGACACGCGGCTGGAGCTCGATGGTCGCGAAATTCTTCTAGTGGACACCGCCGGACTGCGGCGGAGGGGCAAGGTGGCCGGGACAGTCGACTATTACGCGCAGCTGAGGTCGGAGAGGGCGGCGGAACGCGCGGACGTGGCGCTCGTGGTGTGCGACGCGAGTGAGGGCGTGACGAGCCAGGACCTGAGCGTGGCCGAGCTGGCGATGAAGTCGGATTGCGCGACGATCGTCGTGCTCAACAAATGGGACATCGGTGACGCCGATCTCGAGCACGCGAAAGCACGCATCGCCCAGCGGATCCGCCTGCGGCCCAAGGTGATCACCGCCTCCGCGAAGACCGGCCGCAACGTGCGCAGGCTTCTGCACGAGGCGCTCGAACTGGGGGACAGGGCGGCGCAGCGCATCCCCACCCCCGAGCTCAACCGCTTCCTCTCAGACATCCAGGCGGTCCGCCAGCCGCCGGCCGTCCGCGGCCGCCGGTTGCGCATGTACTACATGACCCAGTTCGAGACGAGCCCGCCCCGCTTCGCCATACAGGTGTCCGATCGCGGTCGACTGACGCGTGACTACGCCTATTTCCTGGAGAATCGCCTTCGCGAGCGCTACGGCTTCGAGGGAGTGCCACTGGTGATCGACTACCGGGAGCGGCAGGGACGCCACACGCGAGGGGGAGCACGGGGATGACGCAAACGAAGCGCAAGTACCTGGTGAGGCGGATCGTGGCCTCGACCATCGTCGCGGCGCTCCTCGGAGTGGGTCTCGCGCGCGCGTTCACAGGCGGCTCGCCGCCGCCCCCGCCGGACACGGCCGCGAGCATGGTGCCGGCCAACACGCTGGTGTATCTCAACCTGGGCACGAGCAAGGGAGCCCTGCAGTGGAAGCGCACCTCCGCCGCAATGGCGAAGCTCCCGCTCGCCGGCCAGCTTCGCGATGCGCTCTTCAACAGCACTACCAGCAGCACGCTCGGAAACCTCTCGCTCAGCGACGTGAAGCCGTGGCTCGGGAACGAGGCGGCTTACGCGGAGCTGCCCGGCAGCGGCCAGAACCTCCTGCTCTTCCGCGTGCGCGACCAGCGCGCCGCGCTGCGCACGATCTCCCGCGCGGCGGGCTCGTCTCCGCCCGCGACCCACGACGGCACCCTGCTGCGCGAGGTGGGCGGCGGGTCGGTGGCCGGGGTGAGGAGCGGCTGGGCACTGATCGGGGCGCGTGGCGCTGTGCAGGCGGCGCTCGATCTGCGCTCGAGTCCCGCATCATCGCTCGCGAAGGACCCGACCTACTCGGACCTCGAGGGCGGCCTGCCTCACGACCGCGTGGGCAACGCGTGGCTGTCGCAGCAGTGGCTGAGCGCGCACCTCGCGGGCCCGAGCGCGATCCTCGCCGGCCTCGCGCGCGTGCCCGCGTTCCAGTCCGCGGCGCTCGGATTCGGGGACGACGGCAAGCTCATGCGCCTCGCGTTCCGCGCCCGCCCCGCCGCGGGCCCGGCGCCGGGTTGCAACGGCGGCGCCGCCCAGAGCGACTCGCTTTTGTCGAAGGCGCCCGCGCGTCCCGCCCTCTTCCTCGGCATGAACGGGGCAGGCTGTGTGCTGCAAGACCTCATGGCGTCACCCACCTCGGGGCTCGGCCACGCCCTCCTGAGCTTCGCGGCGCTGGCGCAGCGCTCCGGAGTGAACATGCAGCGCGACCTCCTGCCGCTCCTGCGCGGCAGAAGCAGCCTGTCGCTCACGCCGGGTCCGACGGTCACGCTCGACGCCGGTAACGTGCCCGCACAGCAGTCGCTCAACGTGCTCGGCCGACTGCAGCCCGCGCTGATCAAGCTGATCAACCCGGAAGCGGGCGGCGTGGCGCCCACCTTCGGCGCGCAGACCGTGAACGGCGTGACCGCGATGACCGCGAATCTCACGCCCGCGCTCCAGCTGAGCTACGCCGCGTTTGGCGGCGATCTCTTCGTGTCCACCGCGCTCAGCGGCATTGCCGACGCGAAGAAGGGCGCTCACCTCGACCAGTCGAAGGACTTCAAGACGGTGCTCGGGGACCGACCGAAGGACGCTTCGGCGCTAGTCTTCCTCGACTTGCAGAAGCTCCTCGCGCTCGCGGACCAGGCCGGACTCGGGTCCAATCCCACATACGCGGCGGTCCGCGACGACCTGCAGAAGATCGGCGCTGCCGGCGGC
>DATEPK010000109.1:0-7039 GCA_035273245.1 Thermoleophilaceae bacterium | reverse complement strand
CCGCCCCAGTGCAGCTCCCTCGAGACACACAAGCGCAAGCTCGAGCACCAGCAGCTCGAGCTCCCCGAGCACTGCCTCCCGGCATTCCGCGCGCGCGTGTGCGCGCGTGTGGCTGAACGGCCGTACTGCCACGTGTGACCTCATGCAAGAACGACGCGCGAGCGCGCTCGCCGCACACGGAGGCCAGCTGAAATTCATACCTGCGGGTGAGATTCGGCCGGCGGCCGTTGGCCCGCCGGAGTCATCGCCGTCCTACACGCGAGGAGCAATGAGACACCGCGGCGCGACCACACTCACACGCCCCACCTACCGGATGGGAAAGCGAGCGTTCGACATCGCGTCCGCCGCACTCGGGATCGTGATCCTCTCGCCCCTTCTCGCCGCCATCGCAATGGCCGTGTGGATCGACGACCCGCGCGCCGCGATCATCTTTCGCCAGCGCCGCTGCGGGTACGGTGGGCGTCCATTCACGCTCCTCAAGTTCCGGACGATGGTCCGCGGTGCCGACGCACTCAAGGAGACGTTGCGCGAGCGCAGCCTCGTCGGCTGGCCGGACTTCAGGCTCGTCGACGACCCGCGTGTCACACGCCTCGGCCGCCTCCTCCGCCGGACCAGCCTCGACGAGCTGCCGCAACTCGTCAACGTCCTGCTCGGCCACATGAGCCTGGTCGGACCGCGCCCCACGAGCTTCGATTTCACGACCTACGAGCTGTGGCAGACGGCGCGGCTCGACTTCCGCCCCGGCGTCACCGGGCCGTGGCAGATCTACGGGCGCAACCGGATGGACTTCACCGAGCGCTGCCGCCTCGAGATCCAGTTCTTCCGCACCACGTCGATGCCGCGCGAGCTGCGGCTCATCGTGGCCACGGCCGTGACGGTGCTCAAGCGCACCGGCGTTGCCTGAGCGGCCGCACGAGCTCCCCGAGCTCGAACCCCGGCAGCGCTCCGAACTCCCGAAGCAGGCGCGCTCGGAAGGACTCATAGTGGCGCGCAGCTCTGCTCCAGCGGCCCATGCGCAGCCAGACGGAGATCAACTCCCTGTGCACGTCCTCGTCAAACGGCTCGAGCTCGGCCAGACGCTCCAGCCAGCCCGATGCGGATCTCGCGGACCCGGAGCCGAGCTCCACCAGCGCGCGCAGCGCGTCGGCGGCGTTCGACCGCAGGCGCTCCCGCTCCGGCATGGCCCACACCGCGTACGGCTCATCGGTGAGGAAGTCGTCCGAGTACAGGGCCACCGCGCGCTCCAGGTGCATCCGCGCGCGTGTCGCGTGCCCGCACGCGAGCGCCTCCATCCCCTCCGCGGCTTGCGCCTCGAGCTCGTCAGCGTCCACCCAGACGCGCTCGAGGTCGAGCCCGTAACCGCCGCGCCGGCAGATCACCGGCGAGGCTTCCGGATCAATCGACACGCCGGGATTCAGCCGCTCGCGCAGCGCGTGCACGAAGTGCCGCACGGTGTTCGTCGCGTTCGGTCCCGCGTGCGGCCAGATGGCTTCCGCGATCTCGTCCGACGGAACCACCCGGCGCCGTTCGCACACGAGCACGCGCAGCAGCTGCCCAGCGCGCTGTTCCAGCCAGTCGCCGCCCAGCGAGCCGTGCGCTCCCTCCACCCGCAGCGGGCCCATCGCAAAGATCCGATGCCGTTGCGTGCCAGGCCGCGGAGCACCGGACGCGACGTGTGCGTCGAGAGCCGGAGTCGCTGTCATCACTGCACCTCCTGAGCCGTCTGTCTGATTGCTCCGCTGGGCGCGCTCTCGCTCGCGCGACCTCGCCCGGATCGGTTCGATTCAGCCCCTCCCATGGCGGCGAGGCAGCGGACGGCGAGCCTGCCGTGGGTGGTGCCGGTGTCAAGGCCCACGTCGAGCGCGACGAGCTCCACCCCGCTCCGCGAGCACCAGGCGAGAAGCGTCACGAGGTCCCGGCGGGTCCGCCCCACGTCGGTCAGCCGGGATGCCACGAGGCGGCCGCCGCTGCCCTGTGAGAGCTGCTCGAGCGCGTGCGCCAGGCCGCGGCGTCCATTGCCGTTCGCTGCCGCCGGGTGCCCCTCACTCACGATTTCGGTCACCGGCCAGCCGCGCTTCGCACATGCTCGCTCGATCGTGCGTGCCTGCCGCACGCATTCGGCGCGGTCGCGCCCGCCGGCGTACCCGATCACCCTGGCGAGCTGCGATGGCGGCTGCGGCTTCGGCACCTGCTGGACGGGCGGGTCCGCAGCGGCGGGTGTCCGTTTACGTCGCCACGCGAGGGCGCCGCCCGCCAGCAGCGTGAGCAGGACGGCCGCGCCGATCGGCGGGGCAGGGAGCGCGTCGTGCGCCGCGGGACCGACTGGCGAGCGGACGTGGGCAACGCTCGCGGGAAAGACAGGAGCGGGCGGTGCGCCGCGCGGGCGGAGATCCCTCCCCGCGGCCCTCAGCCTCAGCAGCGTGAGCGTGCGCGGTCCCACCTGCCCGGTGGGGCGCAGCCCGTGCTTGATCTGGAACCACTGCACCGACGCCCGCGTGATCGGTCCGAACATCCCGTCCACGGGGCCGCAGCGATAGCCGATCCGGTGAAGCAGCCGCTGCACGCGCCGCACCCCGGCGGAGCCGCCCGGATGCCGGTACCCGTCACCGATCGTCAGGCCTGGCCCCGCGGCCCCCAGGTGCGCAGCGGCGAGAGCGAGCCGGGCTCCTTGAGCATCAGGCCGCCTTATTGGGCGTCCGTGCCAACTTGCGGCGGGCAGAGGCGAAATATCTGTGACGGTGGCCGCTCCGGCTGCATGCGCAGGCGTCGTGACAAGTGCCGCTGAGACGGCTATGAGCCCGATGAGCCAAGTTCGGCCAGCCTCCGTCATCGAGGATGCAGGTACCCCTGGAACGCACGGTATGACCGCTCAAGATGGCTACACCCGAGGTGGTATCGGGTACACGAAGCGTGATATCACCTGCAAACCGGAGGAAGTCCCGCCTGTGGAGCGCCAACAGGGCGGCGGAAGCTCCCAAACTGACAGCTTGCTCCGCGCCTACCACCGCGCGGGCGACGCGGCTGCGCGGGAGCGGTTGGTCGAGGTGTATCTCCCGCTCGTCCGCTCGTTCGCGCGGCGCTATTCACGCTCCTCCGACGACTACGAGGACCTCTACCAGGTCGGCTGCATCGGACTGATCAACGCGATCGACCGCTTCGATGTGAGCCGCGGAGGCGAGCTGGCGGCGTTCGCGGTGCCCACCATCGTCGGGGAGATCAGGCGCTACCTACGCGATCGTGGCGGGAGCGTAAAGCTGCCGCGGCGCGCGCTCGAGCTCCGCACACCTGCGCTGCGGGCGCAGCGGGAGCTGTCGGCGGCACTTGGCCGCGCGCCCACGAGCGCAGAGGTCGCGGCGGAGCTGGGCGCCGAGGAAGAGGACGTGGCACTCGCCCTCGACGCCGGTCGGGCGTCCCAGGCGTACGAGCTCAACGCGGAGTCGCCCGGTGAGACGGACCCGCTCGACGCGGTGGAGGACCGCGTGTTCCTCTCGGAGGCATTCCGTGGGCTAGACCAGGCCGACCGGCGCATCCTCTACCTCCGTTTCGTGCGCGACCTCGAGCAGGGCGAGGTGGCCCGGGAGCTCGGCTTGTCGCAGCGCCAGCTCTCGCGCCGCACCGAGGCCGCGCTCGCGAAGCTCAGGGAGCAGCTTGAGGAGGAATCGCATCCGGTAGGGGAACGGGGCAACAGCGCGCCGGCAAAGGAGCGCCGGCCGCGGCGAAACCGCAGGCAGCGCGCCGGCTCGCCGGCCGAGAACTCGTACCGGATCGAGGTCGCCAGGCAGACTGGTCCCGAAGGCGGCTGGGCCGCCACCGTGGCCGAGCTCCCGGGCTGCGTGGCCTGGGGGGCGACGCAGGTGGAGGCGGTGTCGGCGATCGACGCGGCGATCAGCGCATGGATCGCCGAGGCCACGGCGAGTGGGCGCGAGATTCCCAGACCACGTGCGGCTTCGTCTCACAGCGGGCGACTGCTCGTGCGCATGCCGCAGTCCCTTCACGCCGACCTGTCACGTGCCGCTGAGCGTGAAGAGGTGAGCCTCAACCAGTTCATCACGAGCGTGCTCGCCAGTGCCGTTGGCTGGCGCGTTGGGGACGAACCGGAGCAGCGTGAGCCGCGCGCCGATGACAGCGCGCGCCGCCGGGCGCTCGGCCTGAACCTTGTCGTGCTGGCCGTGGTGGGCCTCATCGCGCTCGCGCTGCTCGTGGTGGAGCTGGTGCAGCGGATCTAGCCGCCATCAGGGCCGCAGGCCGCGGCGCTTCGGCCCCTCGTGGAGCTCGTACGCGATCACCTCGTGCGCGCGCTGCGCCCAGTCGCACAGCAGTGGGCGAGTGTCGCGCGGGTCGATGATGTCCTCGACCCCGAAGCGCTCCGCGGTGCGGAACGGCGAGCGCACGGCGTTCAGCCGTTCCTCGATCTCGGCACGCAGCGCCACCGGGTCCTCGGCCGCCTCGAGCTCGCGCCGGTAAGCGGCCTCGATCCCGCCCTCGATCGGGAGCGAACCCCAGTCGCCCGACGGCCACGCGTAGCGGATGTTCAGCCGCTCGGCGTTGCTGTGCGCCGCGCCCGCCACGCCGAACGCCTTGCGCACGAGCACGGATGCCCACGGCACCGTCGACTGGTACACCGCCGTTAGCGCGCGCGTTCCCCGGCGGATCGTCCCGCGGCGCTCGGCCTCGGTGCCGATCACGAAGCCGGGCTGGTCCACGAAGTTCACGACCGGCAGCCGGAACTGGTCGCACGTGTCGACGAAGCGGGTGAGCTTCTCCGATGCGTCCGCCGTGAGGCCGCCGGCGTAGTGGTTGGGGTCCGAGCACAGGACACCCACCGGGCGGCCGTCGAGCCGCGCGAGCGCGGTGATCAAGGGCCTTCCGTAGCGCGCGCCCATCTCGAACACGGACCCGGTGTCGAACACAGCTTCGAGGATCGCGCGCGCCTTGTACGGCTTGCGGCGCTCTCGGGGGACGATCGACAGAAGCGACTCCTCGCGGCGCTCCGGCGGATCTGTGGACGCGACAAGCGGCGGCGCCTCCCACACATTCGACGGGAGATACGAGAGGAAGCGCTTGAGTTGGGCGAACGCGTCATCCTCGTCGGCGGCCTCGTTGTCCACGGCGCCGGCGCGGGTCTGGGCCCGGGCGCCGCCGAGCTCCTCCTTGTCGGGCGTCTCCCCCATCGCCGCCGCAACCACCGGCGGCCCGGCCACGAACAGCTGCGCGCTGTCGCGCACGATCACGGAGAAGTGCGCCGCCACCACCCGTGCGGCGCCAAGTCCGGCGACCGGTCCGAGCGCCGCGGCCACCACCGGCACGATCGACAGGTTCTCCCCGGCCAGCTCGAAGCCGGGAATGAACGGCACGTACGTGTGGCCCATGTCCTCGAGCGACTTCACGCTGCCGCCGCCGCCCGTCCCGTCCACGAGCCGCACAAGCGGCATCCGCAGCTCGTTCGCGAGCCGCTCCGCGTAGACCATCTTCTGCCAGATGGCGGCGTCGGCCGCGCCGCCGCGGACGGTGAAGTCGTCGCCCTGGACCACCGCCGGCCGGCCATCGATCCGTCCGCGCCCCACCACGCAGTTTGCCGGCAGGAAGGCGGTGAGCTCGCCGTCCTCGTAGGTGCCCCTGCCGGCAAGGCCGCCCGTCTCCCGGAAGCTGCCGGGATCGAACAGGCGGTCGATGCGCTCGCGCACCGTCATGCGCCCGCTCGCGTGCTGCCGCGCCACACGTTCCTCGCCGCCCATCTGGCGCGCGAGCTCCTCGCGCCGCCGGAGCTCGTGAAGCTCTGGCTCCCAGGTCACCGCGGCAGCATACGTCGCCAGAGCCAACGCTCCAGAGATGGACGAATACGGCTTCCACGCCGGCGCGAGCTCAACGGCACCCATCCCTCAAAGCAAAGCGTGCGTGCAGCAACCACATATCAGTCCGGCCAACTGGCTGGAACCGTCGTGGCGTCACGCCACGCACGACAAATCGTCAGCGCATGTGACATGTGGTTGTCGCACGCACGCTTGTGTGAGAAGGGGGCCGTATTCCGCCGTGCTGCAGGCGGCTGCCGAAATCCCGGCTAAAGGCCTGCAAAGCAGGGCCGACTAACCGGGCTGCCAGGGAATGGTCATATGCGTTCGCATTCGACTCAGCAGCTTGTGCCGGCAAAGCCGGCCGGTCTGAAGCCCGCCGCCACAGGAGCGGGTCGATGAGCCGATCCCGCGTGATCGTCCTGCTCGGCGTGGTGATCGCCATCGCCTTCGCCGCCCCCGCGGTGGCCAAGAAGAAGCATGTGAAGGCGAAGGTCGACGTCGTGACGCTGGTGCGCCGCGCACTCCACATCGCGGAGCGCTCGGACCGCAACGCCCGCACCGCGCTGAGCACGCCGGTTGACACCGGGCGCATCGTGGACGGCAACGTGACCACCGCCGACCTCGCGGATGGCGCCGTGACCGCCTCGAAGCTCGGCCTGAACTCGGTGTCCGGCCTCAACGTCCTCGACGGGACGATTGGCCCGCCCGACCTCGCCGACGGCGCCGTGACGAACAGCAAGCTCGCCGACGGCTCCGTGACCTCCTCCAAGCTCGCCCCGGGCGCGGTGGGTGGCGCAAGCCTCGCCGACGGCTCGGTGACCTCCTCCAAGATCGGGGCCGGCGAGGTGAAGAGCGGCAACATCGGCGCGGGCGAGGTGAAGAACTCGAACCTCGCCGCCGACGCCGTGAAGAGCGGCAACATCCTCGACGGCGAGGTGAACACCGCCGATCTCGCCACCGACGCCGTGACAAGCGGCAAGATCCTCGACGGCACGATCGCGAACGCCGACCTCGCGGGCAACTCCGTGAACAGCTCGAACATCGTCGACGGCACGATCGCGAACGCCGACCTCGGCACCGACGCCGTGAAGAGCGGCAACATCCTCGACGGCGAGGTGAACACCGCCGACCTCGCCACCGACGCCGTGACAAGCGGCAAAATCCTCGACGGCACGATCACGAACGCCGACCTCGCGGGCAACTCCGTGAACAGCTCGAACATCGTCGACGGCACGATCGCGAACGCC
>DATEPK010000108.1:0-4820 GCA_035273245.1 Thermoleophilaceae bacterium | reverse complement strand
GCCGCGGAGTTCGGCCCGGGCGTTTGCTTCGACCTCGACGCGGAGTCCGCCGGCTCGCTCGCCGGCGAGCTGGGCTGGGAGGTGGGAAGCCTCGAGGACGCGCTCGCCTGTGACGTGGTCACCTGCGTCACGCCGGGCGATCAACCCGTGGTGCGCGAGGCGTCGCTGCACGCCCGGATGCACCTCAACATGCTCGGCGCCGACGGGCCCGGCAAGGCAGAGGCGGAGATCGAGGCGGTGCGAAGCTGCCGCCTGTTCTGTGACGAGTGGCGCCAGGCTTCCCACGGCGGCGAGCTCACCGGTGCCGTGGAAGCCGGGCTTGTCACGCGCGATCAGGTGACGGACCTCGGCGCAGTGCTCACGGGCGCCGCCCCCGGCCGGCAGGCGCCAGAGGAGATCACCCTCTTCGACTCCACCGGCCTCGCGATCCAGGACCTCGCCCTCTGCCTGGCGGTGCTGGAGGCCCACAAAGCGGGCACCGTGAAGCCGCAGACGATCCGGCTCTGAGCCCTCCGACCTCCGACCTCCGACCTCCGACCTAAAGCGGAATATTCCCGTGCTTCCGCTTCGGCTGGTCCACGCGCTTGGTCTGCAGCGCCTCAAGCGCCTGGATGAGCCGCGGGCGCGTCTCGTGCGGGATCAGCACGTCGTCGATGTAGCCGCGCTCGGCCGCTGAGTACGGGTTGGCAAAGCGCGCCTTGTAGTCGGAGATCAGCTTCTCCCGCCGCTCATCGGGCGTTGGTGAGGCCGCGATGTCGCGGCGGTGGATGATGTTCACGGCGCCGTCCGGCCCCATCACAGCCACCTCGGCAGTTGGCCACGCGAAGTTGAAGTCGGCCAGCATGTGCTTGGAGTTCATGACGTCGTAGGCGCCGCCGTAGGCCTTGCGCGTGATCACCGTGAGCTTCGGCACCGTGGCCTCGGTGTAGGCGTAGAGCAGCTTGGCGCCGTGGCGGATGATCCCGCCCCACTCCTGGCTCGTGCCGGGGAGGAAGCCGGGCACGTCGGTGAACGTGAGGATCGGGATGTTGAAGGCGTCACAGAAGCGCACGAAGCGCGCGCCCTTCACCGACGCGTCGATGTCGAGCACGCCCGCGAGCTGCGACGGCTGGTTGCCCACCACGCCGATGGCGTGCCCGTTCAGCCGCGAAAAGCCGCACACGATGTTGCGCGCGTAGTGCTCGTGCACCTCGAAGAACTCGCCGTCGTCGACGATGAGGTGGATCACGTCGCGCATGTCGTACGGCTTGTTCGGGTTGTCCGGCACCACGTGGTCGAGCGCCTCGTCCATGCGGTCGGGGTCGTCGCCTGTGTCGATGCGCGGCGGCTTCTCGAGGTTGTTCTGCGGGATGAACGACATGAGGTAGCGCACGTCCTCGAGGCAGCTCTCCTCGTCCTCGGCGGCGAAGTGCGCGACGCCCGACTTGGTGTTGTGCGACATCGCGCCGCCGAGCTCCTCGAACGTGGACTCCTCGCCGGTCACGGTCTTGATCACGTCGGGGCCCGTGATGAACATGTGCGAGGTCTCCTTGACCATGAAGATGAAGTCCGTCATGGCCGGGGAGTACACGGCGCCGCCCGCGCACGGACCCATGATCACGCTGATCTGCGGGATCACGCCGCTGCACTGCACGTTGCGCACGAACACGTCGCCGTAGGCGCCGAGCGAGACCACGCCCTCCTGGATGCGGGCGCCGCCCGAGTCGTTCAGGCCGATCACGGGGCAGCCGATCTTGGCCGCCAGGTCCATGACCTTGACCATCTTCTCGGCCATCACCTCGCCGAGCGAGCCGCCGAACACGGTGAAGTCCTGCGAGAAGACGCAGACGTCGCGGCCGTCGATCTTGCCGTGGCCGGTGACGACGGCATCGCCCCAGGGGCGGTTCTTCAACATGTCGAAGTCGAACGTTCGGTGCCGAACGAAGGTGTCGAGCTCCTGGAAGGAGCCGGGGTCGAGCAGCTTCTCCACACGCTCGCGCGCGGTGAGCTTGCCCTTCTCGTGCTGCTTCTCCACCGCCTTCTCGGAGGCGGAGTGGATCGCGGCCTCGCGCAGCTCCTGGAGCTGGGCGAGCTTCTCCTCGTATGTCTCTGGAACCTTTTGGCGGGTCATTCGGGGCGCGGAGTTTACGTGCCCGCGGAACTTCGGGGCCTGCCTGTAGTTGTCACATCCACATGCGGGCCGCCCTCATCGTCGCCGTCCTCCTCGTGTTGCTGCCTGCTGCGGCGGATGCGTACGTGCCATCGCAGCGTGCGCTCTATACCGATGGCCCAAGCGGCCGCTATCTCCTCAACCACTCGTGGAGCACGAGTAGGTCGCGCACCGGGCCGTGGCGCTCCGTTTCGATCCCGAACTCCTTCAACGCGCGCGACCTCTCGCAGCGCGGCGAGCTCTCCCGCATCCAGTGGTACCGCGAGCGGTTCAGCCTGCCGAGCGACGAGGCCGCCACCGGCTGGCGCATCCGCTTCGAGTCCGTGAACACCACGGCCACGGTCTGGCTCAACGGCCGCAAGCTCGGCTCGCACACCGGGGCGCACGTCCCGTTCGAGCTGCCGGCGAACGGCATCCGCAGCGGGCAGAACGAGCTGCTCGTGCGCGTGCAGGGCCACGCCAGCCGCAACGACATCCCGCCCGCGGGCCGCGAGCGCGGCTGGTGGAACTTCGGCGGGATCCTCAGGGAGGTGTATCTGCGCAAGGTCACCCAGCTCGATCTGGGCGACCCGCAGGTGATCGCCACGCCGGGCCAGCCCGCGCAGGTGAGCTTCAGCGCCGAGGTGCGCAACACCGGCGCGACGGCCACGCCGGCGGACGTCGCACTCGCGGTGACCGGGCCCGACGGGTTCAGCACCGCAGTGCCCGTGTCGGGCGGCGAGACGCAGCCCGGCGGGCTCACCAAGGTGAGCACGACCTTCACGATCCCGAACCCCCAGCTCTGGAGTCCCGACAGCCCGAACCTCTACGAGCTCAAGGCCACGGCGGGCGGGCAGACAACCACCATCCACTTCGGCGTGAGGCAGTGGAGCAAGGGCCCCGGCGGCCAGCCGCTCCTCAACGGGCAGCCGCTTCACCTCCGGGGCGCGAGCTTCCACGAGGAGACGCTCGCCCACGGCGATGCCCTCACGACCTCCGACGAGGACAGCATCGCCAGCGAGCTCACCGCGCTCGGCGCCAACTTCACGCGGCAGCACTATCCGCCGAGCGAGCGACTGCTCGAGGCGTTCGACCGCCTGGGCATCGTGCTGTGGGAGCAGATCCCCGTGTGGCGGCTGAAGGGGAAGGACCTCGCGCGCCCACAGCTCCGGCGCACGATCCTCGACCGCCTGAGGCAGACGATCCTGCGCGACCGCAACCACGCCTCGGTGATCGCGTGGGGGGTGGCCAACGAGATCGTGCGCGGAGGCAGCGCCGAGACGTCCTACCTCACCCAGGCGAAGGCCCTCGTGCGGCGCCTCGACCCCACCCGCTTCTTCGCCGTCGACCAGACGGTGAGCCCGGGCACGCGGCTTCCCGCGAGCTTCAAGAAACTCGACGCGTTCGGCATAAGCGAGTACGTGGGCTGGTACGGCAACGACTCGCTGAGCAAGGTGCGCCCGCTGTTCGATTCGGTGCACAGGCAGCTGCCCGGCGTGGCGCTGTTCCTCACCGAGTTCGGCGCCGAGGCGAACCGCAGTGGCTCTGCGCGGGCGAAGGGCACGTACGCGTTCCAGTCACATTGGCTCGACAGGCAGCTCACGATCGCCGACCACACGCCGTACCTCGGCGGCGCGATCGTGTGGCTCTTACGCGATTACGCCGTGCGCCCGGGATGGGGCGGCGGCAACCCGCGTCCCTCGCCGCCGTTCAGCACGAAGGGGCTGATCAGCCTGCACGGCAAGCGCAAGCCGGCGTGGCGGGTGGTGAAGCGGCATTTCGCCGCCGTAAAGCCGCTCGGCTGAACGCTTCCGCTACTCGCGCACGAACGGCTTGCGGTGCGCCGAGCCGAGGTCGTCGAGCAGGGCGGTGAGGCGCTCCTCCATGTCCGGGTGGCGCGGGACGGACGGCGGAGTGCCGCCGCGGATGCGCGCCCAGAAGCCGAGCTCGGCCACCAGCTCCTCCACCTCGGCGGTCAGGGTGAGCTTGGTGCCCCATCCGGCCGGCTCGAGAATCGCGGTTCCGCTCGCCCCATCGGCCTCCCAGGCCAGCGCGCGTTCCGGTTCGGTCGGTCGGATGGTCACCTCGCCAACGGCCTTCGAGAGGCAATCCCCCTCAAGCTCAGCCCACAGCTCCGGCGGTGACTTGACGAGCGTCCGAGAAACCTCAACAGTCGCCATCGAAGGAACCTTTCGGTCGGGCGTTTCTGATTCCTTCCGGTGGGAGCGGTTGCTCAGGTCGGAGGCCGGAGGTCGGAGGCTTTGCTTCAGGCCTCGCTGTATTCCCCGAACTCGTCTCGCATCACGCCGCTCACTTCGCCGATGGTGGCGTGCTCTTTGAGGGCGGCTCGGATTGGGTGCAGGAGGTTTCCGTTGCCCTTGGCGACTTCGCGGAGCTCTTCCAGGCGCTTGTTGACTGCGTCCTGGTCGCGATTTGCCTTGAACTCCTTGAGGCGCTCGACCTGCTGGCGCTCGGATTCCGGGTCCACGCGCAGGATCTCGACGTCGTCGACGGTGTCGGTGACGAATTCGTTCACGCCGACCACGATGTCCTGCTTGATCCGGTAGCGCTCCTCGTAGCCCCAGGCGGACTCCTCCACCTCGGCGCGGATGAACGGGATCGCCTGTACGGAGCCGCCCTGCGCCTCCACCTTGTCGATCAGCTCCTGCGCCCGCTCCTCGATCTCGTCGGT